>JAJXWL010000010.1 GCA_021781625.1 bacterium | reverse complement strand
GGGCTTATCATCAACTGACGCCCGAAAAAGTTGTCGATCTTCAAGCCATTTTTGGCAGTGACATTTTGATGCCCCTGGATGTTTGTAGTGCCCCCGAAGCGACTTATCGAGAAGCAGAAAAAGCACTCGAAATTACCACCCATTGGGCTCAACGAAGTGTTACCCGCTGGAAAGAGTATCGCGAAACGTATGAGGGGAAACTCTTTGGGATCGTTCAAGGGCATTTTTATCAGGATTTGCGCCGACGTAGTGCTCAAGAAATTCTTGAACTTGATACATCTGGTGTGGCGATAGGTGGTCTTTCGGTGGGTGAGGCTCCTGAAGTTTTTGAGGAGCTCACGGCGTTTACTGCCGATTTGTTGCCACGAGATAAGCCAAGGTACCTGATGGGGATTGGCACGCCAGATTACATTTTAACGGCTGTTGCTCACGGCATCGATATGTTTGATTGTGTATATCCCACAAGAATCGCACGTAATGGTGCTGTTTTCACTGAGGATGGGGTGATCGACCTTAAAAAAAGTCGCTTTGAGAAAGATTTTCGTCCTATTCAAGAGGATTGTACCTGCCAAGCTTGTCAAAATTACAGTCGTGCCTTTTTAAGGCAGATGTTTAAGTGCAACGAGATTTTGGGGCCTATGCTGGCCACGGAACATAACCTCTTATTTCTGCACACGTTCTTAGAAAAAATCCGTGAAAGTATTCGCCGCGATCAATTTACGACCTTTCGGCAGGAATTCTTAGATCGCTACCAAAGGGGAGGCGCATGAGTAAAAAACCTGCAACGGCCTCACGGTCTACACTCGTTCTTATGGCTGCTACTTCCCTATCACGAATTTTAGGTTTTGTCCGGAACGCCGTGGTTGGAGCTTTGTTTGGTCAAACTTGGAAAGCCGATGTTTTAAACGCGGTATTTAACATACCGTTCAATTTAAGAAAGTTGATGGCAGAAGGTGCCCTCTCGACCGCTTTTATTCCAGTTTTGGCGCAGAGCATTGAAGAAGACCCCACGTTACAAAAATCAAAAGATCTAGCCCGTTCTATTTTAACGTTTCAACTTTTGATACTCATTCCTCTTATCCTCTTGGCAATCCTTTTTGCAGCACCCATCATCTCACTGTTAGCTCCGTTCTCAGTACCAGAAAAACAACTGCTTGCTGTACATCTTTTTCGTTGGTTTATCTTATACTTAGTTTTAGTCAGTGTAGCGGCTGTCCTCATGGCTGTTTTGAACACCCACCATCATTTTGGTAGTCCGGCGGTCAGCCCTATTTTGTTTTCGATTAGTGTCATTGGTTTTTTAATATGGCTGTATCCCACAATGAATGTCGATGCGCAGATTCCTGGGGTTTTAATAGGTGGATTTGCACAAGTAGTTTTTCAAGGTTTCTTTTTTAAAAAACTTGGCTACAGCTTTAAACCTAAAAAACACTTTTGGACACCCGAACTAAAAAAGACGATCAAAAATTGGTTGCCAGCGCTTTCAATTAGTGGTATTGCTCTCATCTCTCAGCAGATTTCTATTTCGTTAGCTGCACTTTTGCCCGAAGGCAGTGTTTCTTCACTCATGAATGCAATTGTATTTTGGCAACTTCCTAATGGGGTTCTTGCTGCTTCCATCGTTACTGTTTACTTTCCCCGGATGAGCCGACAGGTAGCTCAAAAAGATTGGGAGGGCGTGTCGCGTTCAATGACACAGGGCTTAGAGTTTCAAGCACTCTTGCTTATTCCCGCAGGGTTTTTAATGGCTCTTTTTAGTGGGCCCCTGATTAGTCTTGCCTTTCAACGGCAAAATTTTACTTTTTCAGATACCCAAGTGACTTCAGGCGTACTGTCGATTTTGTCGTGGGGCTTGTTTACGTCAGGGTTATTTAATTACCTTCAACGGTTCTTTTTTTCGCAAGGAAATTTCCGGACTCCTTTCTGGGTAAATATTGTGTGGGCGTCGGTCGATCTTGTCGTGTCGGTTGTCCTGATGAATACCCCATTGCACGTCATGGGGCTTGCCTGGGGTACCGTGGTGAGTTTCTTTGTAAGTTCTGTGGTTATGTTGTTGTTGGCTTGGAGAACCTTGGATAAAAAACGATTACAAGAGTATTTGCTGTTTACTTTAAAAGTGATTTTATCGTTGCTTCCGGCTTGGGGCCTGTGGGAACTCTTGTACCATTTTACAGGCATCTGGTGGAGCAAAGGGCTGACTCTACTTTCTGTGGGCTTATTTGTCGGAGAAGGTCTGGCGACGTTTGGCCTTATTCTCTTGGTCTTGGTACTTTTGGGCATCCGACCTTGGCGGATGCTGAGACGTAATCCTAAGGAGGAAAATCCTGCGTAAAATCTTTAGACCTATCGTTAGCTTTTTGGTTGCCTTTACCTTTCTTTGCCCTTCGTTACTCTCTGCTACAGATTCTTTAACTCAACATCGCCTTAATATCCTCGAGTATGGGTTGAACTCAGAAGTTCTCGATTTGGTAAAACAGCTCAACGAAGAACAAAACAGGCAGTTTTTACCCCAGCTCAAAACAGTTTTTGAACAGTCTCAAAATTTTGAGATTCGTCAAAATATTCTTAATCTCTTTTTAGACCTCAAAGACAAGACACTTTTTGAAGATTGTCAAAACTTGCTCAAAGACCCCGAGCAAATTCCCAATAGTTTATTATTGACGGCAGTTTCTTACCTAACTCAGCTTGATGATCAAAAATCAACGCCGATATTTTTAGGGCTAATCAAGAACAAAAATAAAACACTCATGGTAGCTGCCATTCGAGCTTTGGGAACCTTAAAGGCTAAAAAGGAATTACCGGAACTTTTGGCACTTTTGAAAGATACAAGTACTGATGATAACGTGAAGCCGGATATTTATTGGGCCTTAGGTAAAATCGGTGATCCCCGTGCGGTCGAGGCACTGAACGGCGCCTTTGATGATTCTGATTCAGACCCGTTGACGCAACAAGTTGTGGTTAAAAGTTTAGGCGAAATCGGAGATCCTCGTTCTTGGAGTCGAATCGAGAAAGCGTTTCAAGCCAACACGACCTCACTCAAAGCTGCCGCTCTCGAGGCAATGGGTTCGTATGCCAAAACTCACCCAGCCGTTAGCACGTATATTGAAGCCGGTCTTCGAGATAGTCAGGTTCCCATTCGTCTCGCCGCTGCAGCAGGTGAAGCAAAATTAAAAGATGTTAGGTGGAAAAATCTTCTGGTCTATCGGCTGAAACATGATCCTGACCCCAGGGTACGCGCAGCCTGTGCTAAAGCTTTGGTGGAACTGCCAAGTTCAGATTGGCAGCCAGTCTTTCTTCAGATTCTTGGAGACAGCTCTGCAGACTTTGTCGCTTGGAAAACCGTTCTTGATATTTCGCTCGGTAAGCGCTTCAAGGGCTTGGATGCCGCGCTTGAAAAAATTATTCACAAAGAAAATCAGAGTCAGCTTGATACCTATTCACCGATGGTCGCCCAAGCACTTCTGGCGCACCAGTCAACGGACAATCGGCTTCTGTATGGTCTTCTCTTGCTTAACAACAAAGCCTCAACCAGGATGTTGGCGCTACGAGGCTTTGCCAGTCTTAAAGATAAAAGCGAGGCAAGTGTCATCAAGAAGGTTGCCAATAATGATACAGATGCCATGGTCAGAGATTTAGCGAAGAGTATCCTCAAGAGCTGGGGCGTCACCCCTTAAGAATTTATTCACTTCCTCTGTTTTTGAGGTCTTGGCAATGAAACGGAGGTAGAGAACTTTTTCACCTTGAATATGAACCCCAATATCGGTATTCAAGCAGGAGGTCGGGTCCGGTAACTCTGGAAAGTATTCTCGGGCAATGGGATGAAATTGTAAATCCTGGCCGTCGTAGGATACTTCGGCAATTGTTTCAGACACCGGAACCAGAACGATTTTAAAATGCGCCTTGCTATTACCAACAGATTTTCGTTCTCCGGGTCGAAAGCGAAACCAGTTGGCGGGCTGACGGGTGTTTTGAAAGAGAAAATCAGAAGTCCAAACCAGCATGGCAAATTCTCGTGAAGGACCTTCTTTGACTTCGAACACAAGAGAAGCAGGGCTTGGGTTAACAGGAGCGGCAGGGGTGACCTGTGTGCTAGGAATGGGCGTTGATTTAAGGGTGGACTCGTTTTCACCTTGAATTTCCGGAGTTCGAGCTTGTTGTTTTGAAGAAGTTTGTTTGAGAAAGGCGGCATAACTGTTTTCAGATTTTTGTGACGATGAAGACAAGGTGCTCAAAAGTGCCGCCTGTTCCTCTTTGCGGGCTTGTTCCCTTGCCTCGGCGGCATTGCGGAATTGGTCTAAGGATGGATCTGCTTGTTGTACAAGTTTTGTTTCAGCTGGAGGTTGTACTAAAGTTTGCTTTGGCGGCTGAACTAAGGTTTTTGAGGGTGTTTGAACAAAAGGTTGTGCAACCGCTTTTTCTAGGGGCTTGGATTCCTCTTTCTTACTTTCGGCAAGTTTAATAACAGAGGGTTTGACCTTAACTAGGGGCGTAGAACTTTTGGTATTTGAGGTTACAAGTGTTGCCGGTCCGCGCTCAGTTTCTTCGGGAACCGGAATCTCGTTTTCAGCAGATTTTTTGCTTTTATCTTCGACATGCTGATTGGCCAAATGTTTGCCACGTTCGTAGCCTTTCTTTAACAACTGAAAAAGCGCGAAAATCAGGGCACCTAAAAGTGCTATACCGAAGATAATCCCAAATGGCAAAAACCAAATTTCCAGGCCTGGCATATACTCAAAATGAATAGCAGCCTCGTTGGGATAGGCACGCAATCCGTCGTCAAAAGTCAAATGAAACTTTCCCACCTGCGCTCCATTCGCGGGAGGTTGCGAGAACGACAACGGCACAGAAACACCCTTGGTTTCATGGGCGGCTAGGTTAATCGAAAGGTCATGGTTCAGAAGGCTGATACCATTACAACTTACGGCTTTCAGATGCAAGATAACGGCCGAATCGGAGGGATTGGCTGCCGTGAAACTTAGGCTAAAATCCTTATTGATTTTACCAAGATTAGAAGGAAACGTCAGACGTGGGATTCCTAAGGTTTCATTAGAAAAGCCAGGCTGGGGCTGAAAAACATAAGCTGGTACATTTTCTGCTTGGGCTGTCTGCGCCAAGTCAAGCGAAAAAGCTGTTTTTGGGGAGGTTATGGTCGCGCCCTTTGCCTGGGTAGAGCCTTTGTTTTGGGCAGAGGGTGCTGAAGTTGGGACGATGACAAAGCGAAGATTCCAACCGCGATTCCGAATTTCCGAAATAACGTTGGCAATTTCTTTTTTTGCGGCCTCCGGGCTGGCATGGTCTTGAGTCGGAGCGTTATACAACCCTGGCGTAAAGACAACAATCGTCTTTTCTTGATAACTGGGCAATCCTGAAGCGTACTGATAGACAAAACGCAAGGCTAAAAGAGGGTCGTCATACTTTCCCAACGGTTGAAGTAAAAGCAATCGTCTGAGGATCGCTTCCATATCCTGGCGATTTTCAATCTTTTGGGTGAGTTCAAGTTCTGGGTGATCTGAGAAGCTAATCAAATGAAAGATGTCGTGAAGCTTGAGGTGATCTTTCACGACATCTGGAAAATAACTTTGAATGACCGTATCATACTCATCGAACATATATTGGGACGTATCCATCAGCACAATAAAATCGTGAGGTGCCGCTGAGGCCAGGCTGGCTGTCAGCAGGAATAAGATAACGGCTAATTTTTTCATAGTTTAGAAATCCGCCACTTCAATAGATTTTACGGTAAAATCGTACTTTCGTTCATTGATTGTAAACTTGAGCCGTTCGCCGGCTTTTGCACCCATCAACTTATCACCCAGGGGGGACAGATAAGAAATGATATTTTCTGCCGGCTTACTTTCCCAGGGGCCTAAAATTGTATAATGCTCTAGCTTTTCGGCTTCATGATCCTCAAGGGTAACTCGAGTACCAAAGGCTACTTTTCCAGCATCAACTTCTTTTCGGTCGATAACCGTGGCAGAGCCTATTTCGGTTGTTAAGGTTGTCACCGCAGCATTGAGGAAGGTTTGACGCTCCTTGGCGGCGTGATATTCAGCATTTTCTTTGAGGTCACCCAACGCACGAGCTTCTTCAATTTCTTTAGAATTTTTTGGCACTTCAATGTTAACAATTTGTTGAAGTTCTTGGTTTTTGGCATTGAACATTTTTAAGGTTGTCAGGATGCCTTTGCGTGAAGAAACAACCTTGGTAGGAGCTGCGTCCGCAAATGTAAAATGGGGAAAGCGTTTTATGATCAAATCTTTGACTTCTTGCTTTTGTTTAGCCGGAAGATCGCGAACGTCTTGAATCAACGAGAAGATGCGTCTTAGGGATTGCTCGTCAGCTTGATTCAAAAACTGGGTTAAATGGCCATCGGCTTCACCAAATAAAAATGTCAAAAGTTGTTTGTTTAACTTTTTATTAGCGGCGAGGTCTTTTTTGTTGGCAATATCCCGCGCTGTTAAATCCAGGTCATGTATTAACGTAATATAGACTTTTTCGAAGTTAAATTGCTGGCTGAGTACCGGATATAATTCAGAAAGGATAATTTTACCGGCTTCAAACATCGGTTCCCGATACAACTTATGTCGTTCAATCAATTCATTGAACAATTTTGCCACCAAATCAGAGTGTTTCTTTTTCATTAAGGACTCAATGATCCATGCTGATTTGGAAGCAGGGTAAAGTTCACAAAAGATTTCTGGCCAGTTGGGTAGGTTTTTTTCGATTTGTTTGAGAAATTCTGTTTGAATTTTTTGGTGATGTAAGGCCGTGAATAACGCTTCGCGATCTTCAATTTGTGCAAAATATTCGGGAAAAGATTTTATATTCCCAGGGTTGAAAGAAGGAAAGTCTTTCGAATACATCTGTACTAAAAGAGAACTCGCAATGACTTCTTGGTTCACTTTATTGGATTTTAAGATGTTCGTAAACGAAGAAAAAATCTCCCCTGAGTAGTCCGAGGAGTCTCCAGCTTTTTCCAAGAAATCCATAAAAATGTCAATTCGTTTAAAGAAATCTTTTTCGACCTTAAATTTGTTGTAAAGTTTCTCATCAATCGCAATAGGGGTTGTTCTTAATAGGAACTCATCAGGCCGGTCAGGCGAAATTGCAAAATCTGTACTTTCGCGGAAGTGATTTCGGGCCATTGTTCCCCAAGTTGTCCATTCACTTTCTTTAAGGAGCTTGGGAACCAAAATTGACTTAATGGTCTTCATATCCGCTTTGTTGCCAAAGCTTCCGAGAATTGTTTTTAACGCCCAATCAATTTCAGCTTTCTTTTTAATACGCTCAGCAAGCTTTTGAGGATCTTTTGTTGTGGCAATCAGCACACGAATGTCATTTTTTGCCAAGCTAATTAAGTTTTCAACAGCCATTTTTTGACCAATCACTTGGTTTTGACGAGTTTCAAAGTCAATGACAAATTCCTGGTCTCGCACCTCACGAATTCTTCCTACTCCCCAGGCTTTGTGGAAAACAAAATTACCTTTTTCGTAGGCAATTTGCTTTTTAAAGTCTTCTAAGGCCTCGCGTAAGGGTTTCCACGAGTCGTTCAAGTTGCTTGTACGAATGTATTCTTCGGTTTTGGGGTTGGCTTCATATTTTTTTCGAACACATTCCACAACTTCTTTTCGCACAAACGTTGATTTAGGTTCAAAATCATTGATGACTAATTGAAGCGCAATTGCTTCATCCCAGTTTTTTGCCTTAACGAGAATCGGATAAAGATCTTCAAGTAATTGAACAGATTTGTCTGACCCTAGGTTTTTTTCAACTTTTGTTGCAACAAGTCTAAAATATTCTATATCCTGTGCGGGATCTTCTAAAAGCTTGAGCCAAATTTCTCGAACTCGGGGAAAGTTTTTCTTGTGAATGTATCGGTGAATGCCTTTTTTGTAGTAGTCCGTCGCTTTTTCAAGATTTTTTTCTTTTTCAAACCGCTGAGCTAACGAAAAAACAATATCGGCTTCTTCAATATCAACTCGGACCAGCCGTTCTTCTGTTTCGAGAAGTTTGGCGTCTTGGCCTTCGTTTTTATAGCATTCTATCAAGCTTTTTAATGCAAATTTATTTTCACCCTCTGCCAGCATTTGTAAACAGATGTGTTCAACAATTTGCCACTTGATATTCTGGGCGAAGAGATTGATGACTTTGGTTAAGTTTGTATCATCAAGGAGTTGTTTTTTCAGACTTATCATTCCCGAAAGATACAGAGCTATGATGCTATTTTTAGACTCTTCAAGGTGCTGGTCGCAAAGCTGTTTGGCCTCATCCTGAAGGTCTTCCTCGCTTAGCTGAACAAGAAGGTCATCCAACTCCTTAATCATGGTTACCGTGTAGGCTCCGATAGCAGTACGCGTCCACTTTTCTTCATGAAGCTTCTGTTCGATTTTCGTGATGATTTCGTGCGGCATTTTATGTCTCCTCTTGCTCAGTGGGTATAAATCGAGAAAATTCGCTCGTCTAACAATTTGATATTCAGTAAAACTTCTTCAATTTTCGACCTTTCTTCTTTAACCGCAAGGTAGTGGTCGATTAGCCAAAAGTAACGATTAATTAAACGAGGCAACAATAACCCTTGTTGTAGGTTATGGTCCTGTAACTCGTTTTTTAACGCGAAAATTGACTGTTTTAGCTGTCCTAACTCCAACGGTTTCAAGTCTCTGCGTACATTGAAAACTCCATATATGACTCCGTAAACCGGAATCCATTCCTTCCAAGAGGTTGGGGGGTACCCCTCCTGCTTAAGGTTTTCAAGGATTTGTCGGATGAGAGTTGAATTCAAGCCCTCAAGATCGACGCGTTGGGGGTTAAGGTAAAACGCTTCGCGAAAAAAGAGTTTAGCCTTTCGCACCTCACCGACCATTTCCCAACAATCTGCTAATTCGGCCATAGCACCCGCATCGTCTCTTTGGGTCTGCAGAAAAGCTTCCAACAGCTCGATGGCTTTATCAAAAGCGCCTGAACCCTTGAAGGCCTTAGCGGCTTTGACGGTTAGATCTCCTGAGTCTTTTTTTCCTTGACGCAGGCAATCAGTGTAAACTCTAGCCATTTCTGAAAACACATACTGTCGAATTGCAAATAATGCCGTTTCAGAACGCACTTCTAATCGTTGTAAGAAGCGTTGGGTAAAACCCTGGTACTCTTTGAAGAGAAAATCCCCTTTTTGCTCGTCTTCGGGAAATTCCGCCAACCGAACTGCGCGGTCCTTCCAGAAAACCGCGCATTTCAGCACCGAAATGAGTTCCGGATCGTCATAGCGTATGGATAAAGCCTCTTCCGCCTCACTTTCCGCTCGGGCAAATTCCCCTTGCGAAAAGGCCGCAGAGACACTTTTTAGCGCTAGTTCTAAGCGCTCTGAGGCATCTAAAGAGGTTTCTTGCTCACCGAATTTCATTTGACCCTTCTTTTGATTATACCCGAGACACAACTTTAGTCAATTCAACCAAATTTGTTGAATTTTTCTGGACTGAACGATCATTTTTTTGTTATGAATAGAGTTATGGATGAGAAATTTCCCTTGATCATTGCGCCTTCTGTACTTTCGGCAGATTTTGCGGCTTTAGGGTCGGCCGTAGCCTCTATACAGGCCAGCGGAGCCGAATGGATCCATTGGGATGTCATGGATGGCCGTTTTGTCCCCAACCTGAGTTTTGGTCCTCCGGTGATCCAGTCTCTTCGTCCTCACTCGTCGTTGTTTTTTGATGTGCACCTTATGGTCGAGAACCCCTCTTTTATGGCGAGTGAGGCGGTTAAGGCGGGAGCGAATGCCGTGACTTTTCATTGGGAAGCTGAAGTTCATCATCATCGCCTCGTCGAAACTCTCCACCAACAAGGGGTCAAGGCGGGCATTGCCCTGGTCCCGTCAACACCAGTCGAAGCTGTAAAAGAACTTTTGCCTTTTCTCGACCTCGTCCTGGTGATGACGGTCAATCCCGGCTTTGGTGGTCAAAAATACCTTTCCTTTTGTGAGTCCAAGCTCCAAAAATTGCTTTCTTGGCGAACTGAAAACTCCTGGAATTATCGAATCTCGGTCGACGGCGGTATTCAAACGGCTACCGCACCTCAGGCTGTGGCTTCTGGTGCCGATACTCTTGTTACAGGATCAGCCTTTTTCTCGGCGCAGGATCCTCGTGAGTATGTCAGGTCGTTACGAGGAGGGCGTGAGTGAAACTTTGGGCTGTCTTGGCCTTCATAGGGTTTGCGCTCCCCGTGTGGGGTCAAACGCCGTTAACAGAAGCCGAACGCGCCTACGATTCAGGTGACTTTGTTACAGCTTTGAAGTTGTTCCAGGGTTTAGTAGAACATAGTCAAGGTGAACAAAAAGCGGAAGCGTTGCTCGGCAAGGGAAAAACAAGTTTTGCGTTATTGGACTATGCCAAGGCAGAAGCCGCGTTTGAGGCGGTTCTTCAAAGTGGGCCTTCGGCACCGCTTCAAAGCTTAGCCGAATATTGGAGGGGGCGCGTGCTTTTGACGCAAAATCATCCCAATGCCGCTTTAGCGCAATTTGCCGCCTCAGTGCAGACAGATCCGCAATCCAGTGAGATTCCCAATGCTCTTTTCTGGATGGCTGATGCGTCGACGGCCTTGGGGCAGTATGAAGCCGCAGGAAACCTATATAACCGGTTAATTCATGGTTACCCCTACAGCTACAAAGTTGAAGCTGCCAAGTACCGTTTAGCGGTTCTTGATATGGATGCGCGCGAAAATAAACTTTTGAACGTCTTGCGTTGGGCCAACATTGAAGCCTTAAACGCCGCTGACGAATATCAACGACGAGAAAAAGCTTATCAAAAAGAAATCCTTGACTTGCAAAAAAAACTCATCGACGGGGCGGGGGGTGAGGCTCAAGCGGCGATTCTTCTCTTGAAAAAAGAATTAGCTCAAGCCCAGGCTAAAATTGAAGACTTAGAAGCCCAATTGAAAGGTAAGGGTCACGATACTCGCGAAACCTTAGACAATTTGCGCGAAAAAGCGTTGTCATTAAAAGCCTTTTTCCTTGATTGGAGGCTAGTGCATGAAAAGCCTTAAACAGCTTTTAACGGGAATTTTAGCCCTAACGTTCCTGTCCGTCTCGGCAACAGGCCTATGGAGCTGGCAGATGGACCGCGGAAAGATGCGTTTAGTCGTGGATGCGCAGGGGCACTTTAGCCTTTACTCCACGAGTGACGTTGTTCATCCGTTGTATGTTCCGCTTTTTTGGGCAGTAGACCCGACGACGACAATTGTAACGGTCAAACTAGGAAATCAAAATCTTGTCTTAGGAAAAGATAAGACCTTTGTTCCCCATCTTCAGAGCCTTGCAAACGGAGTACAGATAACCTGGGTTTCGCCACAAGTCCAACTGGTCGAAACTTGGGAATTTGTCGTTTCGGAACACTCCCCGTTGGCTGATGGCATCAAATGGTCCTTTGAGTTTGCTAAGAATGCTTTGTCCCAAGAAGTGGGGCTTAGGATTATTCTCGATACCTACCTGGGAGAAAAGAAAGATGCTTTCTTTGACCCTGCTGGAAAACCTATTGACGCAGAAACCTCCTGGCAAACTCCTCCGACGTTTTTGATTAGTCGATCCCCGCTCCGATCAGATTTAGGACTGTTGGTTATGCTAAGTGATCCGTCTTCGCCAGTGCCCGATCGGACTGTGGTCGCCAACTGGCAAAGACTCGACAATACCTCTTGGGACTACAAATCAGAACAGGGGCGTGACTTTAACTTGTTACCATACTCTTACCATGACTCTGCGCTTGCCCTCTGGTACCAACCGCAATTGCTACTCCCTGGGTCTTCGCGCGAAATTTCATTGGTGATGGGTTCTGTGACGGCAGGAACTTTTAAAGATTCCAGAATAGGGTCAGAAAATTTGGGATTTTTGCTGGATACATCAAAAAAAAGTGGTTCCAGTTTGGATATTGAAGTCCGCAAAGCGCTTGCAGTGGTAGATAACGTTTTGATGCAAATAAAAGAGCGACGTTCAAATCCTGAAAAACTGAACCCGCAAGATCTTCAGATTCTTCAGGCAACCTTGGATCAGTTAGAACAGCAGAGGCAAAAGCTCCTAACGGCACCTTAAGCTATGGCAGAACGCTCAGTAATCGAACGTGCCAAAAAACTCCTCCGTAGCCACCGCTACAGTCAGGCTTTAACCGTGTTAGAGCCTCAAATTTTGCATTATCGGGACGACCCTGATTTTTATGGGTTATTAGCTCAAGCTTGTTTGAAAGTCCATGATTGGGGCGGAGCGAAGACGTATCTCGAACGTTTAAACCAAATATTTGACGGGGAGAGTCCAGCCATTTTGAGTGCTTTGGCCTCTTGTCAAGCTCGGCAAGGGGATATATCCGCCGCCTTAGATGGATACTTAACCGCCTTAGAGCGTCACACTGGTTATGCTCCCGCCCGCAAAGGTCTCGAGGGCTTACGAAAAGCGCTTCGGAACGATAAGCTAAATACGTGGGTACGATCCCCAGAGTTTTTTCGACTTATCCCTCCGGTGGCTAAAACTGGGATACCGAGGGGAGTTTCCCTTTTCTTAATAACGTTGAGTATCTGCGGGGGGCTTGTTCTTGGCTTGTGGGGGGGGGTGCATTTTATTCCGCCTTATTTTTTAGCCAAAACAGCAGTTAGCGTCTCTACCGCGCCACTTCGTCCTGGGCCTGAAAACCTGAGTCTGCCTTCGGACCAACCCGCCATTCAAGACGGCGGCCTGGAAAAGTTTACCTTTACGGAAGAACAAGCACTTAACGTTTGGAAGGTCGCCCAACAGGATTTTCAAAATTATCAGGATTCGCAAACGAGGTACGAAATTAACCGAATCTTGCTCTCGAATGCATCCCAAGAGCTCAAAGAACATGCTCGAGCCCTCATTCCTTACCTGAAGGCTCCCGACTTTGGATCTTTTCATGGGGGAGCTTCTTACGAAGCTGTGCAAAAAGCCCCAGAACTTTATGAAGGTTGTGCGGTTCTGTGGCGGGGTGTCGTCGCGAATCTTAGGAATGGTAAGACAAAAATTCAATTCGATCTCTTGGTGGGGTATGAAACCTCGCAGGTCATTCAAGGAATTGTTCCGGTAGTTCTCAAATTTCCCGCTCTCTTACACAATTCGCAGGTCTTAGATGTTTTAGGCCTCATTCAGCTTGACCCTAAAGGCCGTTTCCATTTACAAGGCACTTCGCTCCACGAAGTCGGCTACAAAACTCCATAAGATCTCCAGCCGAACTTGTGAGCTTTCTTGCCGGTCACGGCGTTTCACGCTACACTAGGTTTCGGATTCGTGAAGCGACTGACGGGCCCTGACCGTATTACCAGCTAAGGAGAATCATTTTGTCGGCAAAAAAAGAACAATCTGTCGGTGTTGCCAAAGACGCGGCCCAGGACGAGAAAGCTAAAGCCCTTGAGGCTGCCCGGTTGCAAATCGAAAAGCAATTTGGTAAGGGCGCTTTGATAAAAATGGGCGATAATCCGTTGGCTCAAGGGCTAGAAATCATCCCCTCGGGCAGTATCCTGCTGGACGAGGCCCTAGGAATTGGTGGATACCCCAAGGGTCGTATCATCGAGATCTTTGGTCCGGAGTCGTCAGGAAAAACCACTTTAGCACTACACGCGATTGCCCAATCTCAGGCTAATGGGGGCGTTGCGGCGTTTATCGATGCGGAACATGCCCTCGACCCGCAGTATGCAAAGAACCTTGGTGTCAACATTGACGAACTTTGGGTAAGCCAACCCGATACCGGCGAGCAAGCCCTCGAAATCGCTGAATCTTTAGTACGCTCGGGTGGGGTTGATATCATTGTCGTTGACTCGGTCGCCGCTCTTACTCCCCAGGCGGAAATTGATGGGGAAATGGGGGACGCTCACGTCGGACTTCAAGCCCGTCTTATGAGTCAAGCCTTGCGCAAGTTGACCGCAACGATTTCAAAGTCGGGTACAGTTTTGATTTTTATCAATCAGATCCGGATGAAAATCGGTGTCATGTTTGGTAACCCTGAAACGACCACCGGAGGAAATGCCCTCAAGTTTTATTCCTCGGTGCGTTTAGATGTTCGCAAAGTCGAAACGATCAATAAAGGCCAAGATGAAGCGATCGGTAACTTGGTTCGGGTAAAAGTCGTCAAAAATAAGGTTGCGCCTCCCTTTAAAAAAGCTGAAATGGAAATTTTGTTTGGCCAAGGAATTTCTTACTTCGGAAGCCTCTTGGACGCAGCCTTGAAATGGAACCTTATTCAAAAAAGTGGGTCCTGGTTTTCGTTCGGCGAAGAACGAATAGGACAAGGTCGTGAAAATGCCCGAGATTTTCTCATCAAGAATCCTTCTATTGCGACCAATTTAGAGCAACAACTCCGTAAAAAGATTTTTCCCGAACGAGAGATTCCCGGTTCACGTCCCCTAGGAATTGTTTTGACGTTACGACCTGAGGCCTCAGTTGGTGCTGGCCCTGAGATACCAGTCCCTGAACCGGTTAAGCCATCAAAGGCGTCTTCTGCGGCGGCAAAGGCTGCACCTGTAGCTGACTCGGAGCTCTTTTAGTGCAAGTTGCCGTCAGTCTTGGCGGCAACTTGCCTCAAACGTTAACGGCCTTTCACCAGAGCCGTCAGCTTTTCGAGTCTCATCTCAAGGCGGTAAGGTTTTCGTCGTTGTACCGGACTAGTCCGCAGGACGATCAGGAACAACCAGACTTTTGGAACGCCGTGGCCCTAGGGGCTTGGTCTAGGTCTCCAGACGAGCTTTTAACCCTGTTGTTGGAATGGGAGTTGCATGCGGGGCGGACTCGAAATCCTGACCGGCCCAAAGGTCCTCGGATTTTGGATTTAGACCTTTTGCTGTGTGATGACCTTTTGATGAATTCTGAGCGGTTGTTTGTTCCGCATCCTCGCATGGCACAACGAGCTTTTGTCCTCATTCCACTGTTAGAGCTCCTGCCTGAGGCTGTCGACCCTCGGTCGGGAACTCCTTGGTCTGAAGTCTTGGCTCACTTGGGCGATCAAGGTGTTGTCATGGCCGAAAAGACCTGGTAAAATTCGTTCCTTATGCCAGAAACCGCTGCGGCAAAAGTTCAGTTTTCTTTAGAAGAATTTCAAGGCCCCTTAGACCTTCTGCTTTTTCTCCTTAAGAAAAATGAGATCAACATTTACGATATTCCTATAGCTCAAATCACTGAACAGTTTTTGGAGTACCTTTCACTGTCCACTAGCCTGAATTTAGAGTCAGTTACCGAATTTTACCAAATGGCAGCCCAACTTCTGTACATAAAATCAAGAACACTTTTACCGTTGCCGGCGACGGATGAGGATGCTTGGGAAGATCCTCGCCGTGAGCTAGTCGAAAAGCTTCTAGAACATCAAAAATATAAGCGCTTAGCGGAGCTTTTGGCCGAAAATGAGGCACCGCTGGATTGGATCTATGAACGAAAAAAGCCTCAGCCTGCCTTACCGTTTGCCCAAGGAGACGAGGCTTGGGAAAAAATTGAAGTTTGGGACCTTTTTCAAACCTTTTCAAAAATTATGAAAGGTCTTTCGTCTGAAAGGGTTTTGAATTTGATGGAAGAAGTTTCGATCCACGAGAAAATTACCCTAGTGCGAGAAATTCTTGCCGAGAAAGAATCCTGCCTCTTTACAGACCTGATTTTGAATCCTCAATCGGTTTTAGAGGTTGTTTGTGCCTTTCTTGCCATTCTTGAATTGGTAAAAGCGCAAACCATTGTCCTCTATCAGAGTTTACTCTTTGGAGACATTCAGATTCGCAGGCCTTCGGGAGGGGTTTGATGGTTGAACCAGCCTTAGTCGAAGCCATTTTATTTCTTGAAACCGAACCTGTTGAGTTAGAAAAACTAGTCAGGCTCTCGAGGTTAAACAAAGAGGTTGTCGAAGAAGCCTTGAACCGATTACGCGAAAAGTACTCTTCTCAAGAAAGCGGTATTGACCTGGCGCAAACCCCAGCAGGTTATTTTTTGGTTCCAAAATCAGATCTGGCCGAAAGCTTGCGAGAGCACTATGGAAAAAAGCCTGACGATAAACTATCGAAAGCTGCCCTCGAAACGCTGTCGATCATCGCCTATGCTCAGCCTATTACTAAAGCCGAAGTAGAAAGTATTCGAGGGGTTAATTGTGCTGCTGTGATCAAACAGTTGGCCGAAAAAGAAGTTATCGAAGAAGTAGGGCGTAAGGAAACGGTAGGTAAACCCGTTCAGTTTGGTACGACAAAAAAATTTTTGCAATTATTCCGCCTAAATAGCATAGCGGATTTACCGCGCTTAGAAGGCGCGGAAAGGGATCGATTTGAACTCAAAGAACCATGACCAAACAGACGATTTGCGTCTGCAGGTGTATTTAGCTCACGCGGGAATTGCTTCTCGTCGTGCCGCTGTCGAGATTATTGAAGCCGGTCGCGTTCGCGTGAATGGCAAAGTTGTTTTAGAGGCTGGAAAACGGATCCATTCCACAGATGTGATAGAAGTTGATGGCCGTAAGACCTCCCAAGAGGCATCAAAGGTTTACTATGTCTTGCATAAGCCCAGTAAGGTCGTGTGTTCAACACAGGATGAGGAGCACCGGACCTTAGCTGTCAGCTTGATTCAGCCCTTTGTCAAAGAACGACTATTCACTGTCGGACGTCTTGATTACATGACCTCGGGGTTGTTGCTCATGACCAACGACGGTGACTGGGCGCGGCGTTTGATGCACCCCTCAAGCCATATTGAAAAAGAGTATCTTGTCGAAACCAAAAAAGAGATTCCTGAAGACCTGATGGAAGAATTTAAGACAGGAATTTGGATCGATGGAGAAAAATATCAATGTCACGCATTTCAGCTTCAAAATAGCCATCAGGTTCGTTTGGTTTTGACTGAAGGGAAAAATCGCGAAATTCGAAAAGTTTTTCAACGTCGTGCCATTACCGTGAAACGAGTTCACCGCTTTCGTTTTGGACCTGTTGTTCTGCGAAATTTAGAGCCGGGAAAATTTCGCAAGCTAACGGCTCAAGAACTGAGGGGACTAAACCAGGAGGAGCCTCATGGTCGTCGCCATTGATGGGCCTGCAGGGGTAGGAAAAAGTACCATTGCTCGGTATATCGCTCAGCAATGGAAGTTCCCATACCTCAATACCGGACGGTACTATCGCGCGGTAGCTTTTGGGGCTATAGCACAAGGCCTTTTGACTGAAACAGCCCAACTTACCGGCGAACTTCGCGACCGTTTATCTGCTTGGGTACGTCTGGTGCCTTGGCAATTTAACGAAGAGGGAGTCCCATGGAACGGTCGGCTCTTGACCTCTGAACTTCATACTCCCGTCGTTGACCAATGGGCCGCCAAACTTTCAGAGATTCCCACCATTCGCCAGATTTTAAATGAACAATTTCGCCTTTGGACTAAGAACCTGTCCTTTGTGGCCGAAGGCCGCGATATGACGAGCGTAGTCTTTCCTGAAGCGGAAGTGCGTTTGTTTTTGGATGCTTCACCAAAAGTTCGTGCTGATCGCCGTTGGAAAGAACGTCCCCAAGAAGACTGGCAAACGGTTTATGACGCCATCGTGAAACGTGACCACATCGATCGAACCAAAGAATGGGGTGCTCTTAAGCTAACTCCGGGGTGTATTCTTATTGATACTTCTGACTTGACCATTCCCCAGGTTTGTGAGAAAGTAAACGAAATCCTTCGACAATCATTCACAAGTTCTAGGAGCGGCTCGACGATCATGGCTGAAACTGACAACAACCAGACTGTACTTCAAGAAGAATATTTGAAAAATCTCGAGGCTTTGCAAGAAGGCAGTCTCGTCGAGGGAACGGTGATCTCTGTTTCCGCTGATTCCGTCAGTGTAGGCATTGGCTACAAATCCGATGGCATTTTGCCACTGAGTGAATTTGCTACTCCCCCTAAGCCCGGTGAAGTTATCCGTGTTATGCTGGTTCGTAAAGAAAGCAAAAACGGCGGCATTGAGATCAGCAAAGAAAAGGCTGATGGCTTAGTGTTTAAAGAAGATCTAAAAACAGCCTTTACAGAAAAAAAACCGCTTAAGGGTAAGTTTGCAAAAGTCGTCAAAGGCGGCTATGAGGTTGATCTCGGCTTTGGTTACTCAGGCTTTGTCCCTCAATCCAAAGCGGACGCGGGGAAGGTCGAAGAGCCTGAGTCTCTTTTAGGCGTTCAAGGAACTTTCTTGGTCGAAAAACTGGTGTGGGAAAAGAAAGCTAACATAGTTTTAAATCGCCGTGATTTGTTGTTGAAAGAAATCGAAGAAAAACGCGAAAAGTTCTTTTCAGAACGCAAAGAAGGGGATGTGGTTGAAGGTGAGGTAAAGTCCTTCACCTCCTTTGGCGCCTTCGTTGATTTGGGTGGCTTCGATGGTTTGCTTCATGTTAATGATATGAGCTGGGGTCATGTGTCCCGACCTAAGGATTTTGTCGATAAAGGGGACAAGGTTTCCCTTAAAATTTTAAAACTTGACCGCGAAGCAAAAAAAATCAACTTATCTTTAAAACACATGGCCGAAAATCCTTGGACGGTTTTTGAGAAGAAGTTCTCTGTCGGTGATGTGGTGCAGGGAAAGGTGACCAAATTAGCCGATTTTGGTGCGTTTGTTGAGATCTCTGACGGCATTGAAGGGTTGATCCATATTTCTGAAATGTCTTGGGTAAAGAGAATTTCGCATCCAAAGGAAGTTTTAAAGCCCGGTGACGTGGTCGAAACTAAAATATTGGCTTACGATCTTGAAAATCTTCGTGTTTCGCTCGGTTTAAAACAGGTTTCTAAGAATCCGTGGGATGATGTTGAGAAAAAGTATCCCGTTGGAAAAGTTTTGAGTTTGACCGTTAAGAAAGTTACTCCGGCTGGGGCATTCTTAACCCTAGAAGAAGGGGTTGATGGTTTTCTCCATGTTGATGATTTGTCTTGGACAAAAAAGATTCGCAATGCGACGTCGGAGTTGAAAGACGGTCAGGCGGTCGATGTTAAAGTCCTAGAAATTGATGTTAATGCGAGACGTATTCGGCTTGGTCTTAAGCAAGTTCAAGAAGATCCCTGGCTTAGCTTGGCACGTTCCTACCCTAAAGGAACAGTAATTCAAGCGGAAGTTGTTAGTAAAACTGACTTCGGTGTGTTTTTACGTGTACCCGGTGGCATTGATGGTTTAGTCAGTAAGTCAAACCTCTGTGATCCCCGTGATCAAGACCCTGAAGATTTTATGAAGAGTCTTGAGATGGGAAAAAAAGTAAAAGCTGTGGTTTCTGAAGTCAATGTTGAAAAGCAAAGGTTGAGCCTTTCTCTTCGTGACTACGAAAAGCAACAGCAAAAAGAGGAGATTTCTAAGTATATGCAAGACGATGACCGTCATGACAGTTTCCGTCTTGGTGATATGCTAAAGAAATAGGCCTATGGCAATTCCATGTTTAGGTCAGCGATTGATCCGCGAAAATTAGAGCTTTTTCTCGAGATTAACGAGCTACTTAACGGCAGTTTTTTAGATTTGCATGGTTTGTTTACTCAAATTTTAGAATCGGCTTCACGTCTTACGGACGGTGAAGCCTCTTCGCTTTTAATGATGAACAAAGAGGGCGATGGACTTGAGTTCATTGTCGCTTTAGGGGCTAAGGGGCAAGAGGTTCAATCCTTTACTCTAAAAAAGGGCGAGGGAATCGCTGGCTGGGTGGCCGAAAATAACTGCCCCCTTATTGTGAACGATGTTGAGCAAGATAAGCGTTTTTCTTCAGGGATTTCCAAACATGTGGGTTTTCCTACCCACAGCATTTTAGCTGTGCCTCTTCGTGTCAAAGGAAAATGTGTCGGTGTGTTAGAATTAATAAATAAAAAAAATGGTGGGTACTTTACTCAAGACGATCAAACGTGGTTAGAGATGTTTGCCAACCAGGCTGGCTTAGCGGTCCAAAATGCTAAGTCCTTTCATGATATGCAATCTGAAATCAGTTTGTTGCGAAATTATCGGTCCCGGCAGGCGCAGGCTGATGCCTTTTTGACTGAAAGTCCTCGGATGCAGAACGTCTTGATGCTTGCGCAAAAATTTAGTGTTACGGATTCTCCTGTATTAATTCTTGGGGAAACGGGTACCGGAAAAGAATATATGGCAGATTACCTGCAACGTCATAGTCAGCGTTCGCAGGCACCATATATTAAGATTAACTGTGCCGCCATTCCTGAAGGTTTGCTAGAAAGTGAGTTGTTTGGTCATGTGAAAGGGGCCTTTACAGACGCAGTCACCGACAAAATAGGCAAATTTGAGCAGGCTCAGGGTGGAACGTTGTTCCTTGACGAAATTACGGAACTGCCTTTGTTACTGCAGGCAAAACTTCTTCGTGTCTTACAATCCAAGACTCTTCAAAAGCTGGGTGGAACTCAAACGATTCGTCTCGATGTTCGTATTTTGGCGGCTTCAAATCGTGACTTACAGGCCGTGCTTCAGTCGGGAGATTTTCGTCAAGACTTGTATTTTAGACTTAATGTTTTACAAATATCGTTACCTCCTTTAAGAGAGCGCCTTGAGGATATACCGTTACTGGCAGAACATTTTCTTCAAGAAAAATGTCAACAGATGGGGAAGGGGGGGGCGTCTTTTGCTTCTGATACCTTAGACTACTTGCGACGCCGCTCTTGGCCGGGAAATATCCGTGAATTACAGAATGCTGTTGAGCGGGCTCTCGTTACTTCTTCAGATTTGAAAATCACTGTCAACGATTTTGATAAGTTTGACAGGTCGTATCCTATGGATCAGGAGGCTGACCTAAAAACCGCAGTCAATGAATTTCGCAAAGATTTTATTTTAAAAGTGTTGAATCAAGAAAGAGGCAATAAAACAAGAACGGCAAGTCGTTTGAAAATTCAAAGGACATACTTGTCAAAACTGATTAAAGAACTCGGTATGGAAAAGTAAGGAGTATTTCATGGTAGAAAAGAAGGTAAGCAGTACCTCAGCGGCACGCGTGGCGATTAGCAATTTTTTACAGAAAAACCGTTCGGTAATATTGGCGGCGATCGTTGTCGTTGTCGTTGTCCTAGCGGCTTTAGCTGGTTGGTCGGTTTACACGCAAGGTGTGAAAAAAGATTTTGGAGCAAAAATCGAAAAGCTCGATTCTGATTATTCACAATGGAAAAGTGAAGCCGATGCAACAAAAAAGGCCCAGTTGGAAAAAAATCTCTTGGCGGAACTTAAAACGCTCGAAGCTAAAGCCCCCAATTCTTATGCGCTTTTGAAAGCGTATTTTATTCAAGGGGAATATCAAACCAACCAAAAACAATGGGATGCGGCCGCTGTTTCGTTTGAGAAAGTTTTTACCCTCGATAAATCTAGTTATTTGGCACCCGTAGCCTTGGTTAACGCTGCCGTCTGCTATGAAAATGCCAACGAACAGCCAAAGGCTCTGAAGGAATACACAACGTTCCTTGGCCAATACAAGAAGAATGCCTTGCTGGCGCCGCAGGTTTATTTCAGCCAAGGGGCTCTTCTCGAAGCGATGGGAAAAACCGCAGATGCCATCAAGAGCTATCAGCAGAATGTTGAGAATTTTCCCGACTCGGATTGGACAAAATTGTCTCGTGACCGCTTGTTTGTGATTTCAAAATAAGGGTAAGATTCGAGCTAAGATGAGAATACCATTGAGCCGGAAAGGACTGGTTTTCCTTTTCGGCGGTATTTTTTTTTCAATGAACTCCTGTGGCATTCCTGACTTAATCACTTTAACTGCTCCGACTACCGTGGTTCCTTCGACCCAACTTCAAGGCAACTCTGTCACCCATCAATTAATCATTAAGCAACCAGCGAACCTTTATGACCCCACGACAGCAAATTTTGTTGGTTATGACATCTATTACCGGATTTACAGCCAGGGAACTGGGGCAACCTATCTTAACTATGACAATTCTTCCTTAACTAATTATAACCCTACCGTTTCACAGTTGATGAATCAGTTAGGATATAAGCTTTTAGTCCCTACAAATAATTTGAAATCGATCGGTGATCCGATTTCAGCAGGCACAATTGAGCCAACTATCAGTGTCGGAACGTTGGCCAATTCACCAGTAACCTTTACGATCGACTTTTCAGCTGTCTACAATGCAGGGTTTCTCAATCAGCTGACTAGTTCGACTTCGATGCCTGGCGTGATTATTACCTGTTCAGATCCCTCCTATACCCCAGTTCGGGTGTACCGAAATGTTCAATACCCACCAAATTTTATTCCTTCGCTCTTTCCCAGTGATATTCAGACCAGTAGTTATTCAAATTACTACAAAGATTGGTATTCGTTATTTGATAAAGCCTTCTGGGGAGTAACCCCCTTAGTTTTGGATGCTGATATGTTGCAAATACAAAACAATGACGGTATACACAATCCAATCAATATAGCGACTAGTAACTCTGGTCAGAGTTTAGAAATCGACTTCTTTTTAGCGGCAGTTTCATGGACGCCTGATCAGGGGTATGTCTATTCCCGTCCCATTCCGTTGGGAATTATCTACATCTAGAGGTAAAAACGTTGATATATAATGTGATCACCATTACCGTTGAACTTTTTCTCATGGGCTTTTTGGTGGCTGTTGTGGCTTACCATTTCATTCCGTATCATCGGTCGCAGTTCTTTGCCATGGAACTCAGTTTGGC
>JAJXWL010000176.1 GCA_021781625.1 bacterium | reverse complement strand
GAAAGGTCAGGGCCGCTAGCAAATAGAGTGCGGCCGCTAAGGCCAAAACGAGCGAAAACCCATAGGTTTGCGACAAGATTCGTGCGCTCACCGTCGACACAACCGAAAAAGCCCCATTGATGCTCCAGGCCCAGGGAACAAAACTGCGACGGTTGCCCGTTAACTGGCCCAAGCCCAGCGGAAAAAAGAACCCGAGTGGTATGGCTAGGGGCATGACAAAGAAAAATGAAAGGACCAAACGGAGGGGAAACGCCAAAGTTCCCAAGGAGCGAATCCAATCTGGTAAGACAAAAACGGTAAAGAGTATGCCCAACAAAACAACGCCAGCCGCCACGCGAACAGCAAAAGCCGACCGCCGAATGCGTTCGGAGAGGAAGGACCCCACCCCGGCGAAAACGAGGATACTCGAGAGCACCAGCGTAAAGGAATAGATGATGTCACCCAAAAACAAGGCCAGCTTTTGAATCAAAACGATTTCGATAAACAGAAAGCCCAACCCCAAGGAGGCAAAATAAACCAAACTCTTCGAGAAAAAGCCCACCCCGAGATGAGTTGTTCGACGTTGCCAAAGCCGGGCTACCACAGGAATCAGCACAATGAGAAAAGCAAATATCAAGACATTGGCAAACTCAGCGTAGAGAACAAGGGAGTTTACTTCTTGCTGAGGCAGGCCCCCCAGCTCGTACGTTTTGAGAGCGGGAAGCAGTCGATCGGGGCTTAACAGTGAAAAAAAGTAGGGGCGATCATCGGTCGATGGGCGGTAATCAAAAACTCCCTGCCTTAAACGGGTTTTACCGGAGATAAGAGCACTGGCCAGCCTGAAAAACTCATCATCCTTTAACAGAGAATCCTGACCGATGGACGCGTCGGTGCCTTTTTCTTGGGCCAAAACGGGAATAAACGGCGCCAAGCTAAAGATCGTTTCTTGCCCTGTCGCCCCCGGAAAATAGACTGCGTCAAAGCCGAGGTTGCCTGCCCACTGGCGAAGCTTGGTGACTTCTGCGGCGGTAAACGCGGAATTTTTTACCATAAACAGCATTTTGAACAAACTGCGCAGAATGACGATGTGGTCTGAGGGGTCAACCTTTCGCTCGTGAAAATACGCCGTCAAGGTACGCAAAAGGCGAAGGGCGTAAAAGAAGTTATCGGTCACATCCATGCTCACCGTCAGCATGCCGTCGGGTTTCAGCAGGCGACTGTCATCGGCGAAAGCCTGCGTCGTCAGCAAGTAGTTCTCGTCGGGTCTGGCGGCAATGGCGGCGTCCGAGATTTGCAAAAGATCATACTTTTGGGTTTCGCGGAGGGCAAAACTCCGACCGTCGTTAATTTCGACCTGAACTTCGGGACGTTGAAAGAGTCCGCCGTTTAACTTGGCAAAGCGATTTTTCAGCAAGTCAATCAAGAACGGGTTGGACTCAATCACTTTTACACGGCGCGCCCCTAGGGTCAGAGCCTGATACGTTGAAAATCCTCCACCGCTTCCGATGATCAGGACATTCGGCTTGGTTTTAAGCAAAAAAGGTGCCGCATAGAGGTTGTACTGAATAAAGCGCGTGTCGGGTTCGGCAGTAACTAGGCCGTCTAAGCGGTTGCCATCAAGGTAAAAGCCAGGGTAAATGTCGGGGATTTTTCCATCGGGTACCAAAAGTGAAAACTCATCGGAAAGCGGCAGAGTTGCCTTTTCGGTGGCGTTGGACATGACTTCCATGATACCGATGGGCGAAAGGACAGGGTGGTCCAAGAGGGGCTTGTTGCCTGCCACCAACTCAGCTTGCCGAATCGGTTTGTAGGCTTTGTAGTCAGCATGGTTCTGCCAAAGGTAGACACCTAAGATGAGCACGGCTGCCCCAGCTAGACTTCCCCAAACCCTAACACCAAGACCTGACTGTGCGGCTGTGAGCCCAAACGCCAAAAAAGCCAGCAAAAAGACAAACTCGGCAAGGGCAAAGGGGCTGATAAAAAACATTGCTACTAACACCAAAAGCGAGCCCGTTCCTGCCCCCACCAAATCAAAGAAATAAATCTTGCCGATATCGTCGTGATGATGAATAAAAACCAAGCCCGTATACAAACCGGCAAAAAAGAAAGGAACAAAAAACAGGAGCATGTACTCGGTCAGGTGCAGAACCTCGGCCACAATCTCATGCGCATTGAGCATCTTATTGGGGTTGAAGGGAACGCCATTGGCCAGCAAAAAACTTAGCGGGATGGTAATCAAGTATAAAAAGGCAACGGTGAGAAGCTTTGTGCCAGAATTCTTACGAAAGAAATTATGGGCAAGCGTCAGTACCGTGCCGCTGACCGCAAAGCCGATGAGGGCAATGCTGATGACCATGGCCCCAAAAGCTTGCCAAGAGGTAACGGCAAAGTACCGCAGTAAAGAAACCTCAAGAGCTATCGTTGAAGTACTGACAAAAAACAAAGGCCAGAAGAACTTCTTCGAAGGCATTTTAGCTTTTTCCTTCGTTGGCTCCCAGCATGGGAATGAAGCTGGTCTTTTGCAAGATTCGTTGGGAGACAATCTTACCAGTCTTCGGGTCTTTCCAGACCTTGAGCATTTGCTGATTTTGAGACCAGGCTGGTCCAACGGGGATCACCATCACCCCATTGGGTTTGAGCTGTTCCACGAGGGCGGGGGGAATATGGTTGGCCTGGCACGTAACAATAATGATGTCAAAGGGGGCTTTTTCTTTCCAACCATAATAGCCATCACCAATCTTTGTCTCAATATTGTTGTAACCCATGGCCTTTAAAACATGTGAAACGCGTTCCCCCAAGGGCTGGCGAACTTCGATGGTATAAACTTTTTTTACAAGGTAGGACAAAAGAACCGACTGACTTCCTGAACCTGTGCCAATTTCTAGAGCGACCATGTTTTTGGTGGGGTGAAGTTGGGCTGTCATAAAGGCCTGAATGCTGGGTGCTGACATCGTTGCGCCCCAGCCGATATCGATGATGGTGTTGTAGTCTTCGAGGATATTCGTCTTTTGCTCGTCTTTTTCATAGTTATACGCCAAAAACGGGCGCGGCACTTTTCGTAGGGCATCTAACAGTGCGGGGTAAGCGTATTTGCGGGTTGCAATCTGCGCTATGGCTTTTTGTTCGTACCCCTGAACGGCGGCGTTCCATTGATCCTCGGTCATAGAAAAATTGCGCAAGTGCGCCGCTTGACCGTAAGCGATCTGAGCTTGAATGTCTTTCCAGGTGAACAGGTGGTCGGCGGGAGCTTTTGGCAGAGGGACCTTGGCAAGCAAAGCGGGATCACCCCAGTCTCCTTGCGCAGGGGAGGTCAGCGAAGGCTGGGCCGCCGCTTCTGCCACTGCTGGCGTTGGTTGTGCTGGGACTGAAGCCCCCTGGGGAGCTACTGGTGTCTGCTCTTGACAGGACACCAAGGCCCACGCGAGCAACGTCACCGCAAGAAAATCCAATCGCCTCATCTCTACCCCCTCTGTCCGGCTTGAAAAGCCGAATGATCGTAGCAACCTTGTTGAAAAATACCAAGCCCCGAAACCCCGAGATTTTCTCAAAAGCCCTGAAGTTCATGAAAACTTCATCTTGTGGACCTAAACTCAAAGAGGATAACGTAAAACCAAAGGAGGATATTTTGCGCTTGCTTCTGGTAGAAGATGAACCGGCGCTGTCCCGTTATGTCAAAAAAGGCCTAGAAGAAAACGGCCACGCGGTGGATACCGCTTCGGATGGCCTGATCGCGCTTGAGGCGGCCCGTTGTAGCTGTTATGACGTCATGATCCTCGATCTGCTGTTGCCGAAGCTGGGCGGGGTGGAAGTTTGCCGTAGACTACGTGCTGAAAAAAACACCACGCCCATCCTCATGCTGACAGCGCTTGATGCCGTAGGAGACCGGGTAAAAGGTCTTGACGCCGGTGCGGATGACTATTTGGCGAAGCCTTTTGAGTTTGATGAACTGATGGCGCGCTTACGTTCCGTTAGTCGGCGTGTTCCGGGTATGGTCAAAACAACGGTGCTACAGCTGGGAAAGTTGCAGGTCGATACGGCAACACACGAGGTGATGTTTGACGGACAGACGATAACTTTGCCGGGAAAAGAATACGCCATTCTGGAACTTTTGCTTCGTCAGCCAGGCCGAATTTATTCACGTGACAACATCGCTGACCGGATTTGGAACCGCGACACCTGGCATGAATCAAACGTCGTCGAGGTACACATCAAAACGTTGCGCCAACGGTTGGGGCCTTTGGGCGGCAAAATGATTCAAACCCTACGCGGCCTGGGGTACCGCCTGATCGAGCCTTCACGCCTGGTCGAGCCGCCGCAGTGAAACCGCCATCGCTGAGGGCACGCTTTGCCGTTACGGTCACACTGTTGCTATCTCTGGCCTTTGCCGTCTTAGGGAGCGCCTTGTATGTCTCGTCGGCGCTCTTTTTAAACCAAGCAGCACGGGATAGCTTGCGTGTTGCCTCCAATCAAATTCAAGCGAGCCTCAATATCGAGGAAGGTACGATGAAGCTACCCGACAATTTGAGTGAAGGTAGCACTGCTGAAGATCATCCAGAAGGTTTCACCGAGCGAATTCTTTCAGTTCAAGGCGCCGTTCTTCGTTCCTCGGGTGTTCTTGCCCACAGTCTACCCTCTCCACTACCGTACCAGGGTCCGCGTTTTGACGAAGCGCGAGGCTTACTTGTCTACACCGATCAAATTCGTGACAGCGGAGTGGTTTTGGGCTACTTGCAGGTCGCCCAAGATCTGACCACAACACAAG
>JAJXWL010000175.1 GCA_021781625.1 bacterium | reverse complement strand
GATTTAGGGAACGGTCCTGACTGGAACACCCAAAACACCACGGTGCAAAGCCTTATGCTGGGGTTCTTGAATCAGTGTGTCGCCGATGGGGCGGGTGGTTTTCGTTTTGACGCCGCCAAAAGCATTGAAACCAATGCTGGCGTGGATGCCGGACAAACCTGGACCGGGGCAGGAACCGTCGGCAGTGTCACCCTATACCAATGGGACCCGGTGGCTTTGAAGCTGACAAGTACTCCCTATGCTACAGCGGGAACTGGAAATTTTTGGGATGACGTTCTGCCTAACTTAACCAATAAAGCCAACCTCTTTTTGTACGGCGAGGTCATTCAAGACATTAACGACAGCGCGGACAACGAAAATGGCTACCAAACCTATTTTCGAACGACGGCAACGAATGTTTTGGGTCAGTTGGACTCCGCCTATACTAAAGGGGATCTGACTGGGTTGGGGACAATTCAGGCTAGCTCAGGAAGCGGGGAAGACCCCAACAAAATTGTGGTTTATACCGAAAACTGGGATAATTATACGAATGGTTTGTATCACACATTGGGACAAAGTTACGCCCAACGCTTGGTTGAAAACGCCATTTTGACGGCTCGGGCCGGCATGGTGAATATTGTGTTTGTTCGGCCGGGCGAAGGTCTTTGGTTCGATCCTGTTCTGGTTGCCGTGAACCGTTTTCATAACCTGATGGCAGGTGACTCTGAGTATTTAGAGTACGTCGGGAATGGGGCTTCCTCTTCGCAGTCCAAGGCCCTTTTGGCAATCAAGCGGCAAGCTGGAGGTACGGACGCTGGCATGGTCCTTGTCAATGCTTCGGCCTCGGACCAAAGCGTAATTGTCTCGACCAGTTTTCCTCCAGGGAGTTACCCTGATCGAGGTCCTTCGAGGCAAACCTTTACCGTCAGTTCTGGTAACTCAGGAATACCCAGCCCGAACGGGGCCAACACCCTGACGGGTAAAGTCCCCGCCCAGAGTGCCGTGGTTTTGGTACCCTAAAAGCGTTTCAAAAAGTCTATTGAAGTTTCCCGGCATCCTTATTGGGATTGTTTTGATCTTTAAGCCCAGGGCCGGGGGACTTTCCGGCGGTGTTAGCGGTGTTAGCTTGGGCTAAAAACTCGGTAAAGTGCTGGGCACTTTCGGGCGAGAAGAGCTTGGCTAAAAGCCCAGCCGAGTCATCTGTAAAGTAATAATCTTGCGAGGGGTACGATGCGGCGGGGTCGGCAACACTGTCTGCACCACCAACCTTACAAGATAGGACAAAGTGTCCATCCCGTTGAACTAACGAAAAAGTCGCGGGAACGTGGTAGGTGTAGGCCGCGGAAGCACTTGCGGTCAACCCTAAGAAATGCGAACCGTAAAAAGTTAAACGCACTGTCGTTTGGCCGATTTCTTTGGCCGTTACGGCTAACTTTTGCGTTTCAATTTGCTGTCGCCAAGTGAGGTATTTTTGTAGGTACGTCTCGATTTCAGGAAACTGAGTGTCAAAAAAGGTCAGATGCGCTTCATCAAAGGCATTTGTATAATGTAGTGATACCGCATTACGTGGAGTTTCCAAGATGATTTTCAACTCTGTCGAGGTCGTCTTGCTATCTGATACCCGAACAGCGGGAATGGTTCCAAACAACACCTCTTGAGATTTCAGGCTCCAGGGGTGAGCCGGTAGCGTCGTGGCGCAGGAACTGAGCCCTAAGACCCCCACAAGTCCTAGGAATCCAATACGGAGGGATTTTTTTATCCTTGTTTGCTCTATTATCATTGTCATCTCCTTTATAGTAAGACAGCTATAGTAAGACGGCCCGGATCCCGAAAGCCGGGAGGTTGTCGGACGGTTCTCCGAACAGCGTTTGACCTTGAAGCAGTTCCGGTAAAAGTTTTTTGACCTTTGTTGCCGACAGTGACTTCGAGTCTCTGTTGACTACCGTGGTCAAAACCTTTTCCTTCCACGTAAACCGCCATGCCAAAAGACCTGGGTATGACTTGAAGGTTACAGGGATTTTCGTCCCCTCTTTCCAATAGGACAAGTACTGGTTGGTGAAGTTTAATAAACTCTTAAAGAAGTGCAGCATCGCGGTGTCTTGATGGACAGAATCCCAGGGCATACATCGACGGTTATCGGGGTCGTCACCGCCTTCCAAACCCACTTCACTGCCATAATAAAAGCAAGGGCTGCCTTGTTGAAGAACAAGAAGGAAGTAGGCAATCTTGGCGAGTTCCTTTCGTCCTTTTAAAAAGGTCAATAGCCTGACGCTATCATGGGACTCTAAGAGGTTAAACGCCCCTTCGGCCGCTGGACGCGGGTAAGCCATCTCTCGAGCTAAAAGTTTTTGGACTGTTTGCAAAGCGGTACGCTTCTCATCCGCGACAAAGTCTCGAAGTAAGAACCCCACGGGGTAATTCATGACGCCATCAAATTGATCCCCGGTAAGCCAGGGGAGGGCATCCAGCCATACTTCTCCGACAATATAAGCCTGAGGATTGACGGCCCGGATGCGGCGACGAAATTCTCGCCAAAACTCATGGTCGACTTCGTTGGCCACGTCCAAACGCCAGCCGTCAATGCCCAATTCATCTGTCCAGGCTACAGCAATATTGAGGAGGTATTCACGGACCTCAGGGTTTGTCGTCCGAAATTTCGGCATTCGGGTGGTAAATGAAAAGGTTTCAAAATTGGCATCACGACGATTTCCCGTATCGGTCCCCTTAGCAAAAAGGGGAAATTCCTCAATATGAAACCAAGAGACATAACGGGAGGCTGGGCCGTTTTCTACCACGTCCTTCCACGGAGCAAACTCATTCCCACAATGATTAAAGACCGCATCTAAAAGAATACGGAGCCCTCGGCTATGGGCTTCGACGACTAAGCGTTGTAAATCCTCTTTCGACCCTAAGCGCGGGTCAACTCGTTCATAGTCGGTGGTATCATACCGGTGAACACTGGGGGATTCAAAGACCGGTGTGAGGTAGAGTCCTTTGATGCCCAGAGAGGCCAAATAATCTAATTTCGCCAAAATTCCCTCTAAGTTTCCCCCATAAAATTCTTTATTGGTGACGGGACCCTGCGGCCAAGGTGCCGATTCTTCCCCTTCGCGCGAAAAACGGTCAGGAAAAATTTGGTACCAAGAACTGGTCTTAAGCCATTCTGGGAGTTGATGAACTTCGCTTTCGTGCAAATACGGATAAAGAAAGGTGGAATTCCAAGCTGGGTCCGTTTCATTGGACACCGAAACAAGGCCGCTTTCCCCAAAATCCCAACTCTGGGAGCCTCGGTACAAACGAAAACCATACCGAGCTCGACGATAAGGAGGGGCCCATTCGGCTTCCCACCAGTCGTACCAGTCGGTGGAGCCCACGAGTTTCATCAAAATAAACTTGGCGTTCCAACGGTGCAAATTGTCTGCTTGGGCCTCAGCTTGCCAGTCAAAGGGGTCACCGATTCGTAGAATGACACGGTCAAAGTCCCCCTTTGCGGTTCTCAAGCGGACAGCAATTGACTTTTTATTGAGAGGAAAGCACCAGGGGCTTTGACTACGATGTTCAAGCGCCGCAAAATTCATAGGCACTCCTTGCTGGAAGTTTTTCTTGACGACCGACGTCATATCCAGCTACACTGGTTTAGCAAATATACAAACGTTTGCAAAGGAGTAAGAGCGCATGAAAATTATTCTTGCTGTTTTCGTGTCGTTAATGGTAACGGCGGCTGCTTTTGGCCAGTCTCAGCCCGTTTGGATTGACAGCACCCATTCTTTCGCGATTGAGCCGGGCGCCAAAATCAGCGTGGCCGTTGATTCGGACGCCTGGGGCGCTGCCATTGTCGACATGTGGAACAAAGCCCACCCCAACCATCAAGGGGTGGTCACCTATATTCACGCAGATGCCACCGGAGCGACAGATAAAATTAGTCAGCTTCAAGACAGTTTTGCTGACGTCGTTTTGGCCATCGATAGCGAAGTTTCTCGAAACGCACAGTCGCTATTGGCGCTTGATCCTCACTTAGTTTGGTTGGGGAAACACGTCACTCAGCCGCCGTTCTTTGAGGACGCTAACCCTGCGGGGTCTTATGTCTACATTCCTTTAGCCTACAATGGCATGGTTTTCGCCTACAACAAAACTATGTTGGAAAAATTGGGCTACAGTGTCCGCACGGATGACGTTAACCTACCTCGCGAGTTCAATACTTGGGAGAAAATCTTTGCTTTAGCAAAAAAATGGCAAAGCGATCGTCCCTTCTACCATGGTCGTCACGTCAACATTGTGTTCCCGATGTCCTTAACGGAAGTTTGGTCAGCTTATCCTAGTTTGACGGCGGATGGTTGGGAGATTTACGGTGATGGAAACCCTCTGGATCCCGGCTTTGAAAAAGCATCGTTCCGTGGTGGTTTAGACTTTATCAAAGAAGCTTCCCGCTCAGATTTGTGGGTATTGGCTAACGGTCGCCGCATTCCTGGTTCCTCGATGACCGGTTTGAATAACTGGGATGATTGGTTAAATAACCAAACAGGTCCCTTTAGTTTAGTGGGGACTTGGCAAGATGTGAAAGGCGCCATGGAAAAAGGCCATTACAAACTAGGTTTTGCTCCCATGCCGACCTGGAAAGGGAATCGCCTCACTCCGTTTGTGGGAACCAAAGGCTTTGTCGTGAATGGATTTACCCATTACCCGTCAGCTTCTGAAGAACTGTACCGCTTACTGTACACTCGCGAAGCTATGGAAACCATGATCAAAACTTCGTCCTATTTACCAGCTCTTCGCAAGAATTCACCTATTAGCGTC
>JAJXWL010000174.1 GCA_021781625.1 bacterium | reverse complement strand
TCATGCAAATTGAGTGAAGTCGACGTCAGCTTCGTCTAAAATACGGAGAACCACTCGCCAGGATTTTTGTTCCTGCGGGGCCAGTCCCACGGCGGTTCCTCGTTCTTGAGCGAGAGCGAGAGAATCGAAAAAGGCGTTTGACGGTTCGATGGCTAAGTTATAATCACCTTGAACTTCTGGGTCCCCGCGATTGACCCAGACGCCCAGGTAGGGCGTGGTTTCAGGGTCGAACTCAAGCAGAAAGACTTTCTTCTGCGAGCGGTACCAAATTCCGGCGACACCCGTTTGGGGCCCATGAGTATAAAACTTGTAACACTTCTTGTCTTCATTGGGCCAGTTCACACACATTCCAACCTTTTTTACCCAAGGAATCTTGGTAAGGAAAGGGAAGAAGTTCTTCCCGTTTGCCGTATTGGTGAACGTTGAACATCTGTGGAACCGGGGGGAGTAGCAATTTTGCCTCGTTCTGAAAAACACAAAGCGGATGTAACGCCCAAAGAAAATCGACGGGGGCATCCCCTTCGTTGGTCACTCGATAAGCAAACTCAAGAGAGCTTTCATTCACCCAAGAAATTGTTTTTTCAAAAAGTAGCGGTAGTTCCAAGAGGCGGATTTGTCCATGAACCTGCTGAGACTCAAGATGAACCGACCAGGGACGACTCCAGACTCCGCCATGATCTGGCATGGCCCTATCGGCATAGAAGGGACCGTTATAATGGCACGCATCAATGGTTGGCAACATTTCATCGCAACCAGAGGCCTCATAATCGACAAAGCGGCCGCGGTAGGCGGGAATAGGGTGACGGCCGCTATGGGGTTGAAAGAGAAACTCCATCTGGTTGTCCTTCTCTTTCAAAGAATTGAACTTAAAACCAATTTCGGGGAGAAAACACGCCTTAAGACGGGTGGATTCCAAAACAATTTCTCTGGTAGCAGATTCTTGATGCTCATGCAGTGTGATAGTCATAGGTTCCTTTAAACAACTCAGTTTGTCACGGGCAATACAATCAGAGAATAAGAATAAAAGCTGTTTAAAACATAAGAAAATAAACTGATTGTATGTAAGGTTCATCTTCTTAAGTGAAATCAGGATAATCTTGGATTTCTGTACCATGAAGTCGGGTGTAATTTGGGGAAGCAGTCCTGATTAGAGGCCTTATTCCTGCTTGGACTCCGGGAACAAGGGACTCAAAAGATTGTCTTGAGGTGTGGGAACGGCTGATCAACAGCCGCTCCCCCTTTTTTTATTGGAGGCATGTGACTATACTAAAAACGGCACACACAAGAAAAAGGCAAGAACCCATGAAGACTCGCATTGTATTGGTAGATGATCATCCCATTTTTCGTAAAGGCTTGGCGTCACTTATTGCGAAGTCTCCTAGGGATATTGTTGTAGGAGAAGCCTCTGACCGTTCGGAGGCCCTGCAGGTCATCGAAGAAACGCATCCGGACGTGGTGCTCTTGGACCTGAGTTTGGGTGGTGATAATGGCTTGGAACTCTTAAAAGATCTGATGACCAAACATCCTGGTCTCAGGGTTCTGATTCTTTCGATGCACGATGAACGAGTTTATGCCGAACGCTCCTTAGCCGCCGGGGCTTTTGGTTATGTTCAAAAGGATGAGGTGTCTCAACGGGTCTTAGAGGCACTAAACTCTGTTAGTAATGGACGAAAATGGTTCAGTGACGAAGTCAAAGAACTGATGCTTCAGAATATGCTGGGAGGGGGCGCGACGGTTACCCCGGATGTGGCTTCGAAACTCACGGACCGCGAGTTAGAGGTTTTTACCTGGATGGGGAGAGGGTTGGGTTCCCGCATGATCGCCGAGAAAATCGGCTTAAGCATCAAAACAGTCGATACGCACAAAGAACATATCAAACAAAAGTTGGGTTGCGCTACGACGCAAGAATTACGAATCCTTGCGAATGAATGGCTGATGCTAAAGTAAAAAGGGAGGGGCGATGTCAGAACTTTATCATTTGGTACGCCCCCCTCGGGTGGCTTCAGAACGGCCTCCGGTCCTGGTGTTTTTGCACGGTTACGGTAGCCATGAAGAAGATCTGTTTGGTCTTGCCGAAGATTTTTCACCAGAGTTTTTTGTTGTTAGCGTTCGAGCTCCTCTTTCAGCCGGACCAGGTGGCTTTGCGTGGTTCCCTGTCGACTTTACGCCCGAAGGACTGATTGCCGACGAAAAAGTTGCCCTGAATAGCCGGGAACGCCTGGAACAGCTTTTAGAAGTATTGCCCGAACGGTATCAGACCGACCCCCGACGCGTCCTGGCGGTGGGGTTTAGTCAAGGTGCGATCATGGCGGCTTCGGTGGCCTTGGCGTCACCCGAGAGCCTTGGTGCCGCCGTTCTCATGAGCGGCCGAATCCTTGAAAGTTCCTTGGTATCTGCCGCCCCCTTAAGCCGTTTATCCCAAACGTCTTACCTCATTGTCCATGGAACGAAGGATAGAGTCCTGCCCGTTGAAAACGGGCGAAAATCTCGTCTGGCCCTCGAAAAGCTTGGTCTTCAACCCCAGTATCAAGAATACGAGATGGAACACACGATCAGCAAGGAAAGCTTAGAACTCGTGACCACCTGGTCACGGCGCTGGCTTGAGAATCACCTCTAACGCCTTTGACGTAGTCAAAACTTCACGAGCTAACTTCACAACCTGAGTTCGTGTGACTTGAGAATAGCTTTCGTTTAAGTGAGCCAATTCCTCTAGCGGGTAACCTTTCAGCTCATATTCCGGAAGGATAATACTCCAAAAGGCATTGCGCTTGAGATAACCTTGAACACCTCGTACGGCGATGGCTTTAGCTTGTTCAAAGGTAGGGTTAGAAAACTGATCCAGTGCCACGGAGGACAAAACACTTAAGGCCAAATGATCCAAGGCTTCTTGGCGCGCGGGATCGCAGGTGAACGCCACCTCAACGGTGGCATGCGGGTAAGGGAGCGGGGACAACGAAACCTCTGCTTCAGCATTATACGTGCCGCCGTTTTGGTTACGCAAAACGTCTCGCAACCGAATGTTTAAAAGTTCTTTGAGGGTATTGGCGGCAAAGCGTTCATCAGGTCGGAAAGGGCGAGGATTGATCATCAACAGCGTGTTTTCCGCTCGGTTATCGTGCCCTTGGGCAATGACTGTGGTCACTGGCCCGGAAACGGGACGAACACCCCAATCGCGGGGGGGTGTCGCGGGGCCAGGGGGAATACTGGCAACATACTCAGCGATGAGTTTTTTTAACGTGACTGGGTCAAAGTCCCCGACTACCGAAAGCACTAAGCCGTTGGGGTTTTGCAACAGCTGACCCCAGAGTTCTGCGGCTTTATCGGCATGAACTTGAGCCAGGTTTTTTTCTGTGAGGGGCTGACCTCGAGGGTTATCTTGGGTTAAAAGCCGCTCCAAGGCTCGCTGAGCTAAGGTTTGAGGCAGGGTATCGGCATTTTTGAGGTAATCGCGCCTTTGAGCAAACCAGGCAGCCTCGGCCCCAGGATCTCGATGGGGAGGGCCAAGTTGTTCATGAAGCAACTGAAAAAGTGTTTCAAGATCCGCTGTGCGGGCTGAACCGTTGAGGTAAATCCCACTCGTTCCTATACTAGCCTGCAATTGAGCTTGCTTTCCCGCAAGAAAATCTGAAAGCTGACTAGCATCAAGGGGTCCTAAGCCCGTCTGCGCAAAAAGGGCTGGGGCTTCTTCGGCGCTAAATAGATCAACAGTGGGAATGACACTGAGCCCTCCTAACCGTTGACCATTCAACAGAACTTCGTGGGGGGTAAAATCCGTTTGTTTGGCGAACACAATCGCCCCATTAGCCAGCTGATATTCTGTGACTCCTAAGCTTTTTAGCTCGATGACGTGAGTGATCACCCCAGGAGTGGGTAGGGTGGGCATCAACGGTAAGACGACTCGATTGGCCAGGGCCGGCAACGTTTCTGCCTGAACTTGGGCCACAAGCTGAAGAAAATGCTGGGGGTCAGGGGCTTTGACTCCCATCTTTTCTGGATTCAAGATCGCCATCCGGAAAGCTGGGTAGGCCAAAAGTTCCGCCGCAAAGTGATTGAGCTCTGGCAAGCTGATTTTTGCCAATTCGCTCAGTCCCGCCTCAAACTGTTCTTGATCGCTGACCACAGGAAAGCCGGTGAGAAAATTCTGTGCCAAGGCTTGAAAGCGATCTTCATCCGTCAGCCCTTCTCGTTGGGCATAGGCTGTCTCAATTTCTGACTTGAGCTCTTTAACAGCGAGTTGAAAGTCGGTGGTGGTAAACCCATGGACACGTGCTCTTTGCAATTCTTGAACAAAAGCGGTCAAGCCTTCGTCCAAATGACCGTCAAAGGGTTCAACGCTAAAGATTTCTTCCCAAGAGTGCCCGAAGCTGAGGTGGCCGTCGACGCCGGCGCCCTGAAAGGGGGCTTTCTCTTGTTGGGAAAGGCGATCGAAACGGGTGTTGAGAATTCGTGACACGAGAGCATGCAATAATTCAAAATGTTTCCAAGCTAAGTATTTTGTGGGGGCAGGTGTGGCATAAGCCCACAGAATTGTGGGTGTGGTCAGTTCTTTATCTTGAAACACACGGGCTTCACGATCGGTATAAACTGGATCAGGGGCGTCGGGACCGGTGCGGTTTGTGGCGGGGCGCAGGGGATCTGTGAATTTTGCCAAAAGCTCCTGACGCACGGCCTCAGGTTGGACATCCCCGATGACAAAAATCGCCATGTTTTCAGGGCGGTACCAGGTATGACAAAAGGTTTCCACGGTTTGAGGTGTCGCTGACCGGACGACCTCCAT
>JAJXWL010000173.1 GCA_021781625.1 bacterium | reverse complement strand
TGCGGTGCTCCCGATGCTACTGATCGCCGTGGGGCTGTTTCTTGCCATCCGAAGTTTCTTTAAACCCTAACTAGTGAAGCTTTAAACCTTAAAAAAAGCCCGGCGAACCGGGCTTTTCAGTTTAAGCTTGGGTGATTCGATGAAGGATCTTAGACAGCCTTATCCAGCACTCGGTTTAACCGGGCCACAAAGGCATGTGGGTTTTCGAGGGGAACACCTTCTACCAAAAGCGCTTGTTCTAACAGCAACCACGAGGCGTCCTCGACTAAATCTTTGGCCTTTGATTCCCGTAGTTTGAGGACCAGCGCATGATCGGGGTTGATTTCTAGAATCGGTTTGGGGGTGGGGAGATCTTTTTGTCCCATGGCCTTCATCATCTGTTGGAGTTTGGCCGACGGGTCATCGTCACCCGTGACAATGCACGAAGGGCTTTCGGCTAAGCGGAAAGAGACGCGAACGTCTTTCACCTGGTCGCCCAAAATCTTCTTCATTTTTTCGAGAAGCGGTTTTAAATCTTTTTCTTTGCTTTCGTCCGCTTTGTCCTTCAGATCTTCGCCAACATCCGCTTTATTGATCGATTTGAGGTCGATGTCTTTGTACTTCTCAACGGATTGAAAGACGATTTCATCGATGTCATCATCCAGAATTAGGACTTCAATGCCTTTTTTCTTATAGACTTCCAAGAGTGGGGAAGCCCGCAGGGAGGTTTCATTTCCTCCTGTCAAAATGTACAGGGCTTTCTGGTCGGCGGTCATGCGGTCTTTGGCTTCAGCCAAACTGGTCCAGCCTTCAACCTTGGTTGACTTAAAGCGGATGAGTTCTAGAATCGCTTCACGGTTCGCGTAGTCTTGGTACAAGCCCTCTTTCAGAACGCGGTTGTACTCCCCTGCAAATTGCAGGTATTTGTCCTTATCGTTGTTGGCGAGAGACTGAAGCTCGGACAGTACTTTTTTGACGCTGGCAGTACGAATCTGGGAGAGGACTTTATTTTGCTGAAGAATTTCCCGGCTGACGTTGAGCGGCAAGTCTTCACTATCAATCACCCCGCGCAAAAACCTCAGCCAAGTTGGCATGAGTTCTTTTTCGTCGTCGGTGATAAAAACCCTTTTGACATACAATTTGACCCCAGGTCGATAATCGGCTTGAAATAGGTCATAAGGCGCCTTAGCGGGAATATAGAAGAGGGTGGTATATTCCATGGTCCCTTCTGCCTTGGTGTGAAACCAGACTAAGGGGTCATCGTAATCGTGCGATAAGGTCTTGTAAAATTCTTTATAGTCTTCATCTTTCAACTCTGACTTGGAGCGCTTCCAAAGGGCTCCCGCATCATTGGCCTTTTCGGTTGTCGGGACTTTCTTCGAGGTGCGATTCTCGCCTTCACCTTCCCATTCCGTTTTTTCATAGCTCAGGTAAATGGGGAAAGCGATGTGGTTGGAATATTTCTTCACCAACTCACGAAGACGCCAACTGCTGGTATACTCTTTCCCGTCCTCATTCATGAAAAGTTTGACGGTGGTTCCATGACCCTCTCGGTCGCTAGACTCAATTTCGTAACTGGTTTGACCATCGCTGGTCCAGCGCCAAGCCTGGGTTTCTCCCGCCTTTTTGGTGGTGACTTCGACACGGTTGGCTACCATAAAGGCACTGTAAAAGCCGACACCGAATTGGCCAATCAGGTTTGAGTCCCGTTTCGCATCGCCAGATAGTTGGGCCAAGAAGTTTTTGGTTCCTGAGCGGGCAATGGTACCCAAGTTGGCAGCCAAATCCTCGGCATTCATACCAATGCCATTATCACGGATTGTCAGGACGCTGTTGGCCTCGTCAATTTCAATGTCCACACGGGGATCAAAAGTTAGGCCTTTGAAAGCGTCATCGGTGAGGGTCAAGTACTTAAGCTTATCTAAGGCATCCGAGGCATTGGACACCAACTCTCGCAAGAAAATCTCTTGGTGTGAGTATAAAGAATGGATGATGAGCTTGAGCAACTGACCCACTTCGGTCTGAAACTCATGTTGAGACATACGATTCTCCTAGGAAAGGGTTTAGCTTTAAATTAGCGAAAACAACTCGTCTCGGCAAGCTGGTGTCTTAGTGATGAGAACAGTTTTAGTTATGAGAACAACTGTGGTGTGCAGAACAAAGCTCCCCTGAATCGTGAATACGTCCGGCGACAAAGGCTTCTACGGCTTCGCGAGAACGGCCCGTGACGCCACGAACGACGGTAATCCCGTGAGATTTTAACACGTTGAGGGCGCCTTCCCCCATATTTCCAGCGACTAAGTGCGTGACACCGGCCTGGGCTAAAACCCCCGCAATGCCAGATTTACAGCCGCAAGAATCCGACGAGGGAATCACCGGATCCTGGGTGAGTTTTCCTTCTGCCGCGTTAAACACCAGGAATTCTTGGCAGTGTCCAAAGTGTTGATCAATTTGTCCATCACGGGAGGGAACAGCGATTTTCATGAAAATTACTCCTTAAGCTCTCTTGCTTATAAAGCATAAGTTCATAATAAAGTGTAAAAAAAAGACGCGTCAAGAGACGCGTCTTGTAAGAATTACGTTCACCTAGAAGCGATATCGGACAGCAAAACCCCCGGAGCCCTGAAGGCTGGTCGAGGGAATGATCTGCATCCCAATTCCAAGCTCAAAGGCTAACTCAAGCGGGATTTTCTGAAAGCGGTACAAAATACCGCCGGGAATGCGGACACCCAAGCCAAAGGTATTCCCGACATTGACCTCGGCGCCAACACCTACGTACAAAGGAAAATCTTGCCCTTTGATCACGATGACACCGGGGAATTCTTGCAGATAGTTAGCTTGAACCAAGAGACTTGTCTGGTTGTACAAGCTCCAGGCCGCTTTGGCTTCAAAAGATTGTGTATCCGTAACCCCATAACGGACCGTAATTCCTGTGGGTTCACCTAAAAAGGCACCGGCGGCCCAGCCTTTGGCTCCTGGTGCTGTGGTTTGAGCAAAAGAGGACACAGCCAAGCTGACCGCTAAGCCTATGGTGATCAAGGTTCGGGGGGCAAAAAGTCTTTTTTTTATCATGAACATCTCCTTAAAAGATTCATAAATATTTTATCGGTACGTCCAAAATCTCGTAAGCTCGCTAAAAAGTCAAGTTGTGAAGCCTCAGGTCTTCCGCGCTTCAGACCTTCAGAGCCGCCTGACGCTTATAGTGATCTTCGAGGACTAAGGCCGCCATGGCTTCAATGACAGGCACTATCCGGGGACAAATGCAGGGGTCGTGCCGGCCGATGGTTCGGATTTCTTTCTCTTGACCTTCGAGATCAACTGTCTTTTGAAGTTTCGAGATCGAAGAGGTCGGTTTGACCGCCGCCCGAAAAACAATCTGTTCCCCGGTGGAAATTCCGCCCAGAGTTCCTCCGGCGTTGTTGGTGACGAAACCCTGTTTGTCCATGGGGTCGTTATGCTGACTGCCTAACAGATCGACACACGCGAAGCCCAGCCCCATTTCAAAGCCTTTGACCGCCCCTAAGGACATGATGGCTTTGGCAAAATCCGCTTCGAGTTTGTCAAAGACTGGCTCGCCTAAGCCGGGGGCTACCCCATCAATGTGACATTCCACAATGCCCCCCACGCTGTCCCCTTCGCTGGCTAAACGTTCGATGATGGGGATCATTTGCGCCGCCGCGTTAAGGTCTGCCGCTCGCATGGGGTTTTTCTCGATGACCGAGTAGTCCACGCTTTCACATGAAATGCCGGCACAACGGCGGGTGAAGGCACGAATCGTGACACCACGGCTTAACAAGATTTTTTTGGCCACTGCTCCGGCGGCAACTCGCGCTGCGGTTTCTCGGCCCGAGGCACGTCCCGAACCACGAAAGTCTCTGATTCCGTACTTGGTCAGGTAGGTGAAATCGGCATGACCTGGTCGAAATTTATCCTTGATGTCATCGTAGGCACTGGACTGTGCATCCTTATTGTACAGGATCATGAGAATCGGGGTCCCCGTCGTTTTTCCTTCAAAAACTCCCGATAAGAGGTGGACTGTGTCCGGCTCTTGACGGGGTGTCGTCACAGAAGATTGCCCGGGTTTTCGGCGGTCTAATTCTTTTTGAATATCTGCTTCGCAAAGTTCTAAGAGGGGCGGGGCCCCGTCCAGCACAACGCCTACGGCTCCACCATGAGATTCGCCGAAGGTGCTGATTTTAAAACTATGGCCAAAACTTGATCCTGGCATGCTAACTCTCCTGTGGGGCAAAGGCTTCAAGGCTATCACAAAGACGGCGAAAGGCGGTATCGAGGTCGTCACCATGCAAGTCCAGTTCGCCGTCACAAACCGCTTGCATTCGTGCTGTTCTATCCCGGTAAAGGGTTTGAAAATCTTCCCAAGGATGCTCGGGTGACAAAAAGGCTGGCAAGCCCCCTTTCAGGATACGGTCAAACAAAACCTCGGGGGCTTCTTTCAGGTGGATGAGTATTCCTTGCCCTGAAAGTTGGGCAACAGCAGTCTGGTTGTCGATGGTGCCGCCACCCCAGGCAAGAACCAGAGGGCTGGTCTGCATTTCTTGTACCGCAACTGAGGCGGCCAAGGTTTCGAGCCGTTGAAAAAGAGACTTTCCCCCAGAACGGTAAACCTCTCGAGCCGAGCGTCCTTGGGCTTCGGGAAGAGCCTCAATTAAATGGTCGAGATCTCGAAAGGGCTGACGTCGGAATTGGGCCAACTTTTTCCCCAAGGTAGATTTTCCCGTATGTTTCATCCCTAAAAGCTGAACAGTCACAGCCCTAGAGTATCCGGAAGAGTTCGTCTCGTCCAGCGGGAGAGGTGGTGAG
>JAJXWL010000172.1 GCA_021781625.1 bacterium | reverse complement strand
GCAGAGGATCTGTGAATTTTGCCAAAAGCTCCTGACGCACGGCCTCAGGTTGGACATCCCCGATGACAAAAATCGCCATGTTTTCAGGGCGGTACCAGGTATGACAAAAGGTTTCCACGGTTTGAGGTGTTGCCGACCGGACGACTTCCATACTGCCGATGGGGAGTTTGTCGGCATACGGGGATCCCGCATACAGGTAAGGTACGAGAAAATTCGTGATTCTTCCCTGGACATCGTTCATTCGCAGGCGGGCTTCTTCTTGAACGACTTTCTTTTCATTGTCGAGCACTGAAGGGACAATGACCGGACCATGAGCCCAATCATCTAAGATTTGCAACGCGGTTTGAAAGACGGGAGATTCCCCAGAAGGGACTTCTAGGAAAAACTGTGTACTGGTAAAGCCTGTTTGAGCGTTTAAATCGGCCCCGAATTTCATGCCGTTGGATTCGAGAAAGTGAACAATCGCTTGCGGTGCAAAATGTTCTGTTCCTTGAAATTGCATGTGTTCTAAAAGGTGGGCAATGCCACGTTGCGAGGGGGTTTCTTCCACGCTCCCGGCATGCACGACCAAGCCGAGTTGGATCCGTTGTGCCGGTTTAGAATTTTTTTGGATATAATAGGTCATGCCATCAGGGAGTGTTCCTGTCAAATATTGACCAAAAAGGACACTGGCTGACAAAAATAGAAAGAGGGAGGCAAGGGCCACCGCACGTTTGCTCATAGGTTACTCCCTACGAAGGAATGGAATTCCATGGAATTTCACTTGATCAACAAAAGAGACTTAAGACATTCTGGCACAGAAAAATGGGCCCACCTGGACTTGAACCAGGGACCAACGGATTATGAGTCCGCTGCTCTAACCAACTGAGCTATAGGCCCTCAAGATACCTAGGTTTTAGCGTGTTTTGCCTTTGGGAGTCAATGACAGAGGGAATTGACTCCGTTACCTACCCCCAGTAAGGAGTCCCAACGCCATGCCTGAACCTTTGATTACCGGTCGTTTTGCCCCCACCACCTCGGGCCGAGCCCATCCGGGTACGCTTTTGTCGGCCTTGTTAGTTTGGTGGGACCTTCGTTCGCAAGGCGGGCGGACTTTTTTGCGGTGGGAAGATATTGACCCTTCTGCTCGTTCCAGGACGATGCAAAAGGCTTTAGTCGAAGATTTAGCCTGGCTGGGGCTGGACTGGGATGAAACCGTTTGGCAATCCCAATTAGCTGACCAGCACGAACAAGCCCTGGAATGCTTAGCGTCTCAAGGTCGGCTATATGAATGCAGTTGTTCCCGGACGGATATTCGGCAAGCCGGGCTGCCCTCGGCTTCTGGCGGTTGGGTTTACCCAGGGACCTGTCGTCCTCGTGTGGTGAGAAATTGGCGCATGTCTCACGAAAATCTTCGTTGCAATTTAGAAGGCTTTTCGTTAACCCTGACCGACGAGAGTGGGGCGGACTTGTCGCAAAATGTCCCTTTCGATATGGGAGACCCCCTCGTTCGCCGGGCCGACGGCTCGGTGACCTATCAACTGGCCGTTGTCGCCGATGATGCGGCCAGCGGCATCACACGGGTGGTCCGAGGGCGTGACTTGGCGACAAGCACCGCCACCCAAGCTGCCTTGTACCAACTTTTAAAAGTTCCAACTCCGCAGTGGCATCATCATTTTCTGTTACGAGAACAGCAAGGGGAAAAGTTGGCTAAACTGCATCAGTCGGTGGGGGCCGATCAATTGCGGCAAGTCTACCAGGCGCCTCAGCTGGTTGCGCTGTTAATGCAGGTGGCAGGCTTATTGCCTGGCCCTCGACCTGAAGCTGGACGTCCCGTCAGCTTTGAGCCAGCGAAGGTGGAGCCCCAAGACTTTCGCTTTGCGCTTCGCGACTTTTCGTGGCACCGTGTGACACAAGAAGACCAAACTTTGCTTTGGGATGGACAAAAGCTGAGTTGGTGGTCTCGTGAGTGAAGAAATGGTGTGGAACTTGCAAGAACTCTATGGTCTGTTACAATAGCGAAGGGGGTAAGAATGACGGCTTTCCGCTTGTTCCTTGTGACGATTTTTTTTCTAGTTACCGCTGGCTTGTCCGCGTCGCCGCTTCGAGTTCAGGTTCAAGAGGCGGCCTTACGCGCTAAACCCTCCTATTTAGGGGCTGTTCTGACGCAATTACCCTACGGGAGTCGTGTGGAATACCTTCAAGAGCAAGGCGCCTGGACACAGGTCAAGTCCGGAGACTTTCGAGGCTGGTTGCCTTCGGCCGCTGTTTCGCGGGCTGAAATTGAAATGAACATCGGTGACGAGGGGGCGACAACCTCCAGCAATGAAAATGCTTTAGCCGGAAAAGGCTTTACCGAGCAAATTGAGCAGAACTATCAAAAAGAACACCATGTTGACTATACCTGGGTCAATAAGATGGAAAAAATCCAGCCTCCCCAGACACTTCTAGAATCCTTTAAGAAATACGGACCCCAGGGGGCTTTTCAATGAGTAAACTCATTCGTTATATGCTCTTGAGCCTGACCTGGATGCCGGTATTCTTGACCTCGTGTTCGACCCTCAACCTAAATTCCGCTTCTCTCCAGTCCATGGTTTCACAGGCTGGCCCCATCATAACTTCAGTTGCCAAAGTGGCCGATGCCGCAAACAAAGCCAACCAAGACTTTACCCCTCGTCAAGAATACTACATAGGCCGGGCTGTGGCGGCAGACATCACGTCGATGTACCCCGTTGAACCAATTGGACCGGCTACCCTGTATCTGAATGCTTTGGTCAAGGTGTTGGCGGCGGCCTCAACTATGCCCGTCACCTATGGCGGGTACCACGTTCTTATCCTCAATACCAACCAAATCAACGCCCTGTCTGCGCCGGGGGGCTTCATTTTTGTGACGAAAGGGCTGTTGGAATGCACCCAAGACGAAACGTCTTTAGCGGCGGTCTTGGCACATGAAATTGGCCATATCGAAAATCGCCATGGCTTAGCCGCGATCAAGCAAGAACGACGGAACGAAGTCTTTGTCGTTCTTGGAAAAGAACTCGTAAAAAACCTGGGGAGTCAACAGCTTCAGCAACTGACCGATACCTTTGGTCAATCCATTACGGATGTTATCAAAACTATGGTGAATGACGGTTACTCGCGGGAACAAGAAAAGCAAGCGGACTTATCAGCGGTCCAGATTCTTCGCAAAGCGGGGTATAGCCCTGATGGACTGATCAAAATGCTGAACATCATGGAGGTTCGTTTAAAACCGGATAGCGGTGGTTTTGCGAAAACCCACCCCAGCCCTGCTGAGCGTATAGAAACCTTAGCCCCTGAAATCGGCACGAGTGCGGCCTATCACGAACCTTCTGCCTGGACAAAGCGATTCCATGAATATATGGGTAGCTTATTGAACTCATGAAGTGGTTTCCTCAACGGTTTCAACGAACCTCTCGACGTTTCAAAGCTGGTGAAGGGGCTGTCCTAGGTGTCTTGGCGGCCCTCCTAGCCTTTCTGGTGAACGGCTGGGGGGGGCTTACCCCGCTAGAAAACAGCACCTGGGACTGGCGGGTTGCCTTATTTGCTCACGCTTCGCCCCATACGGACTCGATCAAGTATGTGGAATTGGATCAAGCCAGCCTGGATTGGGGGAAAACCAATAATGCCTGGTCCTGGCCTTGGCCTCGCGAAGTTTATGCGTATTTGCTCAAGTATCTGGATCGCACCACGGCAAAGGCTGTTGTTTTTGACGTGATCTTGTCCGAGCCGTCGGTGTATTCGCAGGAGGACGATCAAAGCTTACGTGAAGCCATCACGAAGACCCCACACTTTGTGGTAGCTTTTCAGACTGGGAACCTTCAAAGTGGTTTTCAATCTCATTCTTGGCCCTCCACCTTGGCTGTTCCACCGTGGCAGGTTAAGGGACTGGCGCATTTGCCGGCAGACTTGCACGAAAGTTTAGCCTCGTTTCCCCTTCTTAGCCTCGCGACTGCGGCGGCAGCTCTAGGGGATACCAAGGGTCTGCCTGATCAAGACAGCCTGTATCGGAGGGTTGGCCTTTTATGGAGTTTTGACGGTCATGCGGTGCCTTCTTTGGCCCTGGCGGCGTATTTGAGCGCTCATCCTCGAGTGCAAATCCATTATAGGCCAGGAGTTTTGACCCTTACGAACCCTCAAAATCAGGTTGAAAGAATTCCTTTAGACCACCAAGGCCGAGCTTTGCTCACCTACCGGGGGACCTGGTTGCAACGGGCGGCTGAACGCTACCCACTCTGGAAACTCATCCGTTCGGAACTGCAAATCGAAGCGGGACAAACACCAGAAGTCAAGCCGGAAGTCTTTCAAAATTCGTATGTCTTTTTAGGGTTTACGGCTTTGGGTTTGTACGATCTGAAACCCTCGCCACTCGAAAACAAAACCCCGGGAGTCTACATTCACGGGACAGCCTTAGATAACCTTCTTACAGGAGACTTTAAAGCTCCTGTGCCAAACTGGGCTTCGGGGATGTATCTGTTCGTGTTGGGCTTGGCGGCAGGTGTCGTCATCCGTCTTTGCCACAATGCACGTCAAACGCTTCTCACTTACGCGCTGTTCTTACTGGTGCCACTCGCCAGCGCCTTCGCCTTATACCCTTTGGGAGCCTGGTTGCCTCTTGTTGCCCCTTTTGGCGAGGTCCTCTTTATCCTATTGGCGGGAACAGTCTTCAATTATGCCGGCGAGGGTCGTCAGAAACGCTTCATTAAAGACGCCTTTGCGCAGTACCTCAGCCCGGTCGTCATTGATCGCCTCATTCAGAACCCTGAGCTTTTGAACCTGGGCGGCGAAAAACGAACGCTCACGATTTTATTTTCTGAGGTCCAAGG
>JAJXWL010000171.1 GCA_021781625.1 bacterium | reverse complement strand
TTCGGTAATCCGTTCTGCGGCGTCATTGAATTCGAGATGGTCGGGGGTCGAGAGCACCGGATCGCTTAGCCCGCCCAGCACGATGGCCGCATCTGTGACCTGCGGTAGCGACGAAAGTGGTTGACGAGGATATTCCCAAGCTTTCACCAGCAAATTGGTAAACCAAGGGCTCGAAAGAATCCAAATGGCCAAAGCCGTATAACGAACCGTCCGGCGAAACCCCCTCCCTTTTTGCCGCTCATAGTGCGGCACACCCAGAAAAGACCCCACAAACAAAATCAACAGGGCCAAAGGTAGAGGGTACAAAAATAAAGGAATAACCTTCGATAGCACAAAAAAGAGATCCACGATTAATTCCCTCCCAGCGGGTTTCCATTGATATCAAAGCTCTGCACCAATTCCAATGCCCCTCCGGCCGAAGGGCGGTAGCGATAAAGGTAAACGCCCGAGGTGTCCACCGTTGGCCGTTCATCAATGCCCTCGTGGGCTTCTTCGCTGAGGTCTCCAAATTTGTCGTACTTCCACAAATAGATCGCCACCCCGCGGTGATCATCTTTCAGTTGGCCCAAGGTACCGAGGTTGCTTTGCTTCACCCGTAAACCCCGCTCGTCATACGTCCATTCGTAGGTCGCAACACCATGCGGGTCCAATTTCAACTGGTTATCCAGGCCAAGGTTATCTTGTCGCAGTAAACGGCCCTGACTGTCATACGCCCAGCGGTGACCAGACAAGCCATCGTCGGCTTCCATCAGTTGACCAGGGGCAGACTCATAACTTTCTTGAGTCAGCTGACCTTGGGCATTGTACTGGCGATGGACAATCATCACTCCGTGACGATTGGGCACCAGTTGGTACTGAGAATTATAAGTTTTCAGGGTGATGGGGTTACCATCCGAATCGTACGTCCAGCGCCGCACCGCAATTCCATCCACGTCGTCTTTAAGTTCATACCGCTCTGCGGTCTGTTTTTGCACGTCAGGAAGGGACGCATAATACGGGTTGATTTCTAAGCCATAAATATCTTGTTCTTTTTGGTTGGACTGATCGAACCACTGAGTCTTGACCATGGCGGCTCCTCGGTCGTCCAAAGTCAACTGCCCCTGGGTGTCATAGCGCCAAACGCGGGTCCAATGCAGAGCCTCGTTGTACTGCCAGACATAACGTGCCACGCCGTTTTGGTCAGAAATGGGGCGGCCTTGCGCATCCCAAAAGTCTTCTTCGAGAATTCGTCCCTGCGAGTCCCAGGTTTTGGTCCAACGGGCGATACCGTGCCAGCCGCCCACCGGCTGGCCTTTGAGGTTCAGCCGTGTCTCGCTCACCGGGTTGCCATCGGCGTCATACGTCCAGGCAAACGAAGCGACCCCGGTGGGTTCCGCAAAGGGTTTGCCTTCTTTATTAAAAAGTTGAGCCGTTAAGCGGTTACCTTGATTGTCGTAGGTAAAGGCAATTTCCCCCACGCCCGCTTTGTTGACCGTTCGTTCGCCGCTTTTGTCGAGGCGAATGGAACGAATACGCTGACCCTTGGCGTCGGGAATCCACAAATATGCACTGACCCCGGAACTATCGTCTCGAAGGTTCCCGGCTCGGTCATATTGAAACATGGCGACATAAGCCCCCGCCGCATTCTTTTTGAGGCGTCGGACCGCGATGCCCTCATGATCTTCGATGATTAAGCCATGGGGGTTTTCGTTGGTACGGACTTCCCAATCGCCGTCTTCGGTGACTACGATTCGTGCCACACCGGTCCCGGGGGCCGGGGCATTGATCCCTCGCCGATAATAGTCCACGGTTTGAACTTGACCTTGAGCCGTGGTGACGACCCAACAGTCGCGGGTTTTCCAAGCGGAACCCTCAATCGGGTACCGCCCCACAAAGTGGTATGCCCCATCTAAATCAAGACGCGCAAAACGGTACACCGTCTGTTGTGCGGACACAGGAGCGGCCAGTCCAGCCAACAGAAAAACCAGGAGAAAGACCAGGTAACTTCCCCCGAAGCGAAGACGGCCATTCATGGGCGCCAGAATAACACGGCAAGAAAAATTCAGCAAGAAACACTGGACAATTCCTGAGAGCGGGATTAAATTTTGAATTGGGAGGTGCGATGACAATAGAAAAAACGAGCGGCTCGGACCCGCTCCTCGTACGACCGTCAGCCGAGACGGATCGCCCCTCCGGCCAAGCGCAAGCAGCCCAAAGGGTTTCGACCGAAGAAACCCGGGAACCCGACCGGAGCGCCAACCAAGATGAGGCAAGGGGCACAAATATTGATGTCCTGGCATGACAAAGCGAGTGGCGCATCTACACCAGATGCGCCTTTTTTTATGCTCAACTCTTTGCTATGCTAAATCCCATGAAAATCACCCGTTCTCCTTTTGTTTTGGCTTTCACATTGCTGGCGTTCCTTGCCGCCTGTAGTTCTGCCCCCCAAGTTCAAAAGCCCCCAGTTGTTCAAGCCCCCCCCAAGAGCCCCGAACTTTTAAACCTCACCTGGGAACCAGGGGCTCCCCCCTACTTGGCTTCGGGCTTTGTCACCTTGGCCGGACAAAAAATTCTGGTCATTGCCGACACCGCATCGCCCTTCAGCTATGTCTACCCGTCGTCAGAACTCCAAAGGATCGTTCAGCTAGCGGGACTCCCCGTCCAAGCGACAGCCCATTCGCTCACTTACAGCACCTTGACCTTGGGTAATGTGACCTTTTCGAAGTTGACCCTCCACACGGGCGGCCGGTACCGCAAGGCAGGACGAGACTACCCGCGAGCTTTGGTTTTGGGTGCCGATGCCCTTCTGAACCACTGGTTAACTTGGAAAGCCTCTACCCATACCCTGACCATCAGTCTTCAAAAGCCCAGTTTTCAAGGGGTAGCCCTTCCTTGCGCCCTCGTGGAACGCCAAGAGGCGGCCCCGTTCTGGGTTTTGACGGGTCAGCTGGCCGGTCAGCCGGCGAACTTTCTCATTGATACCGGAAACGGGTCGAGTTTTGCCCGTCTTCAAGGGGCCCAAGGGTCCGCGCCTATCCCCGTGAACGGCATCGCTCCGGGAGGCGACACCTGGAATCTTTCGCTGTACTCCAGCCCCCCGCTACAACTAGGCGGGTTAAGCTGGTCGACACTCCCCGTTATGGACGAGCAAAACAGTGACTTTGCGGGGCGTTTGGGTTTTAGCTTTTTTCGGGGTACCGACTGGTGCGGCTTTTTTGGCAAAACGCCCACTCAGGGTCCTGAGTTTTGGGTCACAGCACCCCCCGAGTGGCAAGCCGCAAAAAATGGCTCGTACGGCTTTGGCTTAGGACTCTACCTCATCGAAGGGGGGTGGACGGTCATCGTCTCGGAAGTTGTTCCCAGTTTTAGCCAGCGACCTGCCTTAGGCTCGCAGGTCACTGCGGTGAATGGAATTCCAGCTACAGGCGCGAACTTCCCGCTGATTTGGGAGGCCCTGCAAAAACCTCAGTTAGAACTTTCTTGGATTGAAGGAACATCGATTCTTACTCGAACCTTTCACCGGACCGAGTTGGCTACTCCTGAGCAGAACGCTCTTTAACAAAGAACTGCATGAGCTGAACGAAGTTGTAGATGAGCTTATAAGTATCTGTCATCCAGTCATGAAGCTTGCGATCTGTCGAGGCTTCTAGAGATTTCCAATTGAGAATCAGCTCATGCTTGGCCTTGGCATGGTCGTCAATGGCCATTTTGAGATGCTTTCCGATGATCACGAGGTGCGTGGCCGCTTCGGTAATGATGCTTCGTGCCCCACTATTGATGTCCTTCAGCTGTTGTTTAAGGGAAATCATAGCGTTTTGGTCTTTGTCCGAGCGGGTTAACAGAACCTTAAGTTTTTGCCCTCGCTCGGCATCTTCTGCCAAAGATTCATCAAAAGTGGAAAGATTATCCGAGACTTCCATCAAGCTGTGAAAGGATTCGGACATAGGTTGAGCCATGGCGTTTGACATCCATTGGCCTTTAACCAAAAGCAGATTGGTCAACTCACGAATATCTCGTTTGTAAAAATCCAGCAAAAAGGCTTTGAGGTAGTTCAAAGGCTCGACAAATATGTACCCCGAAACTCGCTTTTTCGAAAACCCAATATTCGCCTTTTCGGTATAGTTCTTAGTCCGGCTTATCCCTGTGGTTCCGAAGACCTGCTGAATCAAGCTATTGAGCTTATCGTTGCGCCGTTCCTCGTTAATTTTCGTTAAAACGGACTCCGTCTGATTTTTTACCTGAGTTAAATACGCTTCAACAATTCTTTCTGAGGGGAATTCGGCCTTCGGCTGATAAAAAGGGTCTTTACCCATGTATTGAATCAGTTGAAGGAGGATTCCCGAACGACGAATTGCCGCAAGAGAACTTAAAAATTTCTTCCAACCTGGGCGGCTAAGGACTTCTAAGTTTTTGTACGCCTTCAAAACGTCAAACAGGCCATCCCAATCGGCTGAAGCGGAAACAGGGCCGCTAACGGTTAAGAAGTCTTTGAGGTCTTCGACGACATACTCGCCATTGATGGGTTCAAAACGAGGGAGGTAACCAAAATCGCGTTCCGGTAGCATCGAGTCAAATTTCTTGAGCAAGAAGTAGTAGTTGAAGTTGATGAGGTCAACGAAGGTCAAAAAAAGGTTGTATTGTGTATCGATTTTTTTCTGAGTTTCAATTTCCAGGGCAGCCGTATAATCCACTAGGCTAGTTCGTACCCGGTCGATCAACTGTTCATGGGGCAGGGTTTTGGCCAGCTCGCGAATGCCCGCCTCACTGAGTTCCTCTTGCAGAGTTTTTTGACTGGCCGTTAAAACCTGTTCGATGAAGATCATTTTTAAGGCTTGCGACGTCGAA
>JAJXWL010000170.1 GCA_021781625.1 bacterium | reverse complement strand
GGGCCCCTCGAAAAACTCTTTGGTTTTGCCGGGCGCCTAGAAGGCGTGACGGTGGCCCTAACGCTTGTGGCCATCCTGGTAACCCTCGGTCAAGTTGAAGAAGCTCACAAACTGGGCTTTGTCGTTTCGGCACTCATGGGGGTCGTGGTTTATGTCCTCGTGGAAGGACTGGGTCAGGCTTTGCAAAGCGGTGAACGTAAACTTTTAACGGCAGGCTTTGCTTCCTTTATTTACCTGGAAGTTTTAGACGCCTCCTTTTCTTTTGATGGGGTCATTGGTGCCTTTGCGATCACGAATAGTTTGTTCCTCATGGCTTTAGGCCTGGGTATCGGGGCATTTTTTGTCCGCTCGCTCACCATCCAAATGGTCAACTCAGGGACTCTCACGACCTTTCGTTACTTGGAACACGGGGCTTTTTGGGCCATTGGGGCTTTGGCCCTCATCTTGTTTTTAGGAGCTGGTGGGGTTGAGGTGCCCGAGATCGTTTCGGGGGGAGTGGGGTTTTGTCTCATTCTTTTGAGTTTTCTGACTAGCCTCGTGGCCAACCGGCGAAAACCTTCATGAACAGCGCTAAGACTGAACTGCGTCAGTGTCAAAAAAGTCGGTTTCGGTCTTTGACGCTGGCAGAACAAGAACGTCAGCAAATTCTCCTTTGCCAAAACCTGAGTACCCTCTGGGACTCGCAGGCTCGTCCTTGGGTTCTTGGGTTTGTTTCGTTACCAGGAGAACCCAACCTTCAGGACTTTTGGGTTGAAGTCTTACAACGAGGCCGCTTGGCGTTTCCCCGGGTGCAAGGGGACGAGCTCGGGTTTTATGAGGTGACGCAATGGTCACAGTTGCAAGAAGTTCCCCCTTGGGGGATTCGGGAACCCGTCCAGGGAACCTGGCCTTGGCCCTTCAGGGACGCTTCTCAAAGTTTAATCTTGATTCCGGGGTTGGCGTTTGATCTTCAAGGAGGGCGCTTAGGTCGAGGTAAAGGCTTTTATGACCGTTTTTTGAGTTCTTTGTCTTCTCAGGTGTTACTTTGGGGGGTGGGGTGGCAAGAAAGTCTGGTCGACGAAGTCCCCCTCGAGGGGCACGATAAGAGGTTACACGGTTGGGTGGGGCCCGGCGGACTGAGTCCCCTTGCCCTTTAACGGGGGCTCAGGCTATTTTGAGAGAAATTCAATTCATAGAAAGGGAGGCAAGTTCACCAATGGCATTCATCAAATCCGCCTTGGAATTGGCGATGGAAAAATCCGAAGGCCTCACGGTCGATAAAGAAGAATTGCACCGTAAGGAGCTGTTAACTGCGGGGAAGGTTGCCTGTGCTGGGGCCCTTTCCGGCAGTGAAGAGTCCTGGGAACCAGAATTAAAAGCTCAGGAAAAAGCTCTTTCGAAGGGCGATTTCAGCCTTTGGAGTCAGGGAGCGGCGGACACCCTCTTATCTCGCATTCAGTTGACCGAACAGGGACCTGTCGCAGAAATGAACCGGGTCCTATCTCTTTTGGATGAACTGGGCCGCAAAAAATCTAGTGCCCGTTTGCAAAAAATGGCCCAATTGGTGGGACAATTCCAACAGGAATTGAAGCAACTCAAAGAGGCCATTGCCCAACAGATTGGGCCTGCCATTCGGCAACGAGCCCAACAATTGGCCCAGCAAACCGGTGCCAGCGCTCAGTTTATCCTTGAAAAAGATCCCACGTACTTAAAGGTTCTGAACGAAAACTTAGAACCTATGCGTGCGGAATATACCCAGGCGCTTGACCAGCTCAAAGCTGAGTTTCGCTCAGCTCTTTAAGCTCCCGCTAAGCCGATGAGGTTCATAAACTCTTCTCGGGTTTTACTGTCGCGTCGAAACGAACCGAGAACAGAGCTGGTGACCAGGGAAGAATGTTGCTTTTCGACACCACGCATCATCATGCACAGGTGTTTGGCTTCCATGACCACCCCGACACCTAGAGCATCTGTGGCTTCCATGACGGCTCCAGCAATTTCTTCAGTCAGTCGTTCTTGAATCTGGAGTCGTCTGGCAAACACATCGGCTAAGCGGGCAATCTTGCTGACTCCCAGCACCTTATCCCGGGCCACGTAACCGACGTGGCATTTGCCGTAAAAGGGGAGAAGATGGTGCTCGCACAAAGAAAAAATCTCAATATTCCGAACAATGACCATGTTACTAGCCGGCGAACGAAACACGGCTTGGTTGAGTACCTTTTCGGGAGAACTCCGGTAGCCTCGCGTTAAAAACTCCCAGGCTTTTGCCACGCGTTCGGGGGTACGCTTGAGCCCCTCTCGTTCGGGGTCTTCTCCCAATTCTTTTAATAATTCGGTGATTAAGTGTTGGACACGTTCTAGGTTCATGGTGGTATCCTAGCAAAGCTGACACGAATACACCAGAGAGCAAAAAAAAAGACCAAACGTCCTTTCCCCACAAAAGGACGCTGGTCAATTTCCATTCATAGACTTAACGCGGCCCTGAGGCCTGTTTTCTTCTTAGGCCGCTTTAATGGGCACCGTGCGAGGCTTAGCCTCTTCTTTCTTGGGCAAATGCAGACTTAAAAGCCCGTGACGAAACTCTGCTGTGATGTTGGTGGTATCGACATCTCGGGGGAGTCGGAATTGTCGGGTAAAGCTCAAGTCACGGCGTTCTTTGACCAGCCAGTGCTGTTCCCCTTCTTGTTCCACCTTTTGTTCTCCTTTCAGTTCCAATACTCCGTCTAGAACGTTGACTTGGACCTGGTCGGGGGAATAGCCCGGAAGCTCAGCGATCAGTTCGTAACTGTCTTTCTTTTCTTGAACATCCACCCGGGGTGTAGACGAGCCAGGAAAATCGGCCAACCCCGCTAAAGTGTTCCAATGTCTCCAAAGTGATGCAGTCATCATGTCCTCCTTAATTGGCGATCCTCATGGACCGCGTGACATTTATGATTAATGCATTAAGTGTGCCAAAAATTGAAAAGGATTAAAAAAACCTTGAAATCTTGCTGGGAGTGGCTTGAATTTAGTCTAGAGCTCAAGGTTCGCTGGGGGAAGTCTTCGGAGTTGTGAAAATAATGGGTCAAAAAAGACTGATGTGAGTCAAGATGAAACACTGCTTTCCAAGGAGAATTATATTGGTTTAAAATGACTCACTGTGTCGATTTGATCCTAAAGCAGGTGTAGCTAATCAACGCAGGAGCGAGGGCTTGGGGCTTATCGACGGAGATTTCCACCGCGTTTAAGAGAGGATGTGTGAAAAAAAACTCTGCGGCTTGTTCGGCAAAACTCTCCAAGAGTTCCCAGCGGCGAGGAGCAACAAATTGTTCAAAACGGTTTTTGAGTTCGGCATAATCCAAGGCGTCTTCTAGTCGGTCCGTTCGGCCAGCTAAGCGAAAGTCACCCCAAAGCTTGACTGTGAGCCACAGCGGCTGACGGCGCTTTTTTTCTTGGGGATAAACACCGATCGCGACCCTGAGCCGCCAACGGGAGATTGTTAAACAATCTGAGCCTGGAACTTGCGGGGGCATTAGTTCGACCCCCGGCTTAGGTGAGCCCCGCCATCGATATGGAAAATTTGTCCCGTGACCGAAGTGCTGTGAAGAAGAAAGAAAAGTGCTTGGTCCACTTCACTTAAGGGAGGCTGTTGCCTTAAGGGCAGGGCTTTCACCCAGGTGTCCCAACGAGGTTCATGCGCCTCAGGAGGGTATACAGGACCCAAAGCTAAGCCGTTGACGCGAACCAGAGGAGCGGCTTGACGAGCCAGATCGGTAACGAGTCCCGAGGCCAGGCGTTTACCCCAGCCGTACGAGAACTCAGCAGGAGTCGAACTTGCCGTTCTTGAGTCTAAGATGGCAATCAAGCTAGCTGGAACGCCAGCGGCAACCAACTGCTTTGTCCAAGGGATCAGGGGCCAAGCCTGAAGCCTTACGGAGTTAAACCAAGCGTCTTCGGTGACGTCAGAGAGGGCATCTTTGTGCCAAACCGAAGCGGCATGAACAACCAATCTCGGTGACTTTTCCGCCCATACCGTAACTTGAGTCCAGAGCTTTAGAGCTGACCCAGGCTGGGCAAGGTCACACGAAAAACCTTTGAGGCGTTCCGGTTGAGTTTTTGCCTCTAGCTGTAACTCTGGGGGAGGGGCACGATGCCAACAGTAAGCCACCTGCCACCCTTCTTGGAGTAATTGCTTTACCCAGCGTGCTCCGAGGCGAGAGACACCAGTCAGAAGGGCTAAAGGCTCATTCTGCTTGAGCATGAAAATCCGCCAGGGATTTCAGCTGGTGGGCTTGGGCATACGCAAGAACACCCTCATACACTTCTTCGGCGAGGCGAGGGTTGGCAAAACTGCCGCTTCCGACTTGTATGGCCGAGGCACCGGCTAAAAGGTGCTGTACGGCATCCTCCCAGCGGGTGATCCCTCCGATTCCGAGCACGGGGATTTGTACCCGTCGAGAGACCTTCCACACTGCCGCAAGAGCCACCGGTAGGATGGCAGGTCCCGAGAGCCCCCCGGTATTGAGCGGGAGAATAGGCCGTTTGGTTTTCAGGTCGATGAGCATACCGACTAAGGTATTGATACATGAAACGGCATCGGCTCCGCCGTTTTGGGCGGCACTGGCGGTATCTCCGATATCCGTGACATTGGGCGATAACTTGATGATGAGGGGTTTGTTGGTGCGTCGGCGAAGGCGGATGGTAATCTGTTCGACTAAGTGGGGGTCAGTCCCTAAAGACATGCCTCCATGACGAACATTGGGGCAAGAGATGTTGATTTCATAGCCCCAGATCCCTTCGACCCCTTCCAGACGATCAACGACCTTTTCATAGTCTTCTTCGAGAGCACCCGCGACGTTGACGACGACC
>JAJXWL010000169.1 GCA_021781625.1 bacterium | reverse complement strand
TAAACTGGTTGGAGTCACATTCCCGATGACCAAACTTTTGTTTGTTCCGAATTTATCTACCCAACGAGGGTGGGGGCATTTTTATCGGTGTGTCAGAACCGCTAGCAAAATAGGACTCGAGGCGGCTGTATTAGTGGTCAAAACGGATACTTCTGATGCCATTACCTGGGAAAAAAGCAAGTTTTCTTTGAACGATTGCCGGTTGCAGAAAACTTGGCCTTTACCCGGTGAATTTTCAGCTATTATTGTTGACCAGCAAGCTTGCTCACCCTCACTCTATCAACGGCTGAGAACTTTGGGAGCCTTTCTCGTTGGTTGGGATGAAGGTGGTCCTCACCGCAAGGATATGGACTATCTCGTTGATAGTCTTCCTAACTTGGCAAAAACCTTACCGAACCTTTATATGCCTTCACTGGCATTAGAAGAACCGACTTTCACTCCTCCTCAGTTTTCTTCCAAAGTACCACAAAATGTTCTGATCGTTTTTGGGGGTGGTGATCCGAAAGGACTTACTCTTCCTACCGTACAAGCCTGGAAAAAGGTTGTTGACCAAAAAAGTTCCCCTCTGAAAATATCTTTGACGGTCGTGAGAGGTCCAGGAGCTCAGTTCCCTAGGTCATTGGCTGAATCCGATATAACCCTTTGGGATAATCCTGAAAATTTAACTTCTCAATTGGCTCAGTTTGATTTAGTACTTGGCTCTTGGGGGTTAACCACCTTGGAAGCCCTGGCCAAGGGAATTCCGGTGATTTTAGCAGCCCCCACACCGTATCATGCTAGACTACAGCACCAGCTTGGACTTGCCACTTTTTCACCTTCGAAGCCCCAGACACTTGCTCAGGCACTCAAAACTTGTACATGGAAAAGCCAAGCCTATGTCAACCGGATCAAGATTTCTGGTCCTAGTGCGCCTGTGTTTTGGAAAAACTTTCTTTTACCTCCCAAAAAAGATCCCTGTTGTCCTGTTTGCGGGTCGATTCAACATCGTTTTTTAGCACGAACCCCCGAAAAGTCCTATTTTCAGTGCAACACCTGTCAAATGGAATACATGCTTCCATTTCAACTTCCCGCCAAGCAGTACGAAGCCTCCTATTTTTTTGAAGACTATCAACGCCAATACGGTAAGACGTATCTAGAAGATTTTCAGGCAATTTCGGCCATGGGCCGAGCCCGCATCCTGTATTCACAAAAATGGTGGGGTTCTTGGAAAGGCTTTCGATTATTAGATGTTGGTTGTGCCTTTGGTCCATTTCTCAGTGCGGCTCAAGACGTCGGTGCCGAACCGTTTGGGTGGGATATTTCCGCGGAAGCCACTGAATATGTAAAAACAAAGCTGGGCTTTCCTGCGGTGGCTGAGCCTTTTCCTGGACGAAAGTGGGAAGAAGTTTTCCCGGGAATGGCCAAGCCAAATGTTGTGACCCTGTGGTATGTGATTGAGCATTTTCCCAACTTGAAAGAAGTCCTTGAGTCGCTCGCAGAAGTTTTGCCACTTGGGGGGCACTTAGCTTTGGGAACCCCGAATGGTAAGGGAATCAGCCGTCTATTTTCTTCCCAGAAGTTTTGGAAGATCAGTCCTGAGGACCACTTTACTATTTGGAATCCCCAAAACTCACGGCAGATTCTTCGTAAGTTTGGTTTTCGCGTGGACGGAATACGTATTACTGGGCATCATCCCGAGCGTTTTCCCGGGATTAGACAAACCGGTTCTCGGCAAAACGGTTTTTTTTTTAGAATCATCAAACTTCTGGACCGTTGGTTGGGCTGGGGGGATACCTTTGAAATCTATGCTACCAAAATTAGAACAGTTGAGAGGAACCCGTTGTGAGAAAGCGTCAGTTGGCCGTGATTGGCGGGGGGCTTATGCAGCTCCCTGTACTCCGTATTGCCAGAAAAATGGGAATCGAGACGCTTTGTTTAGATGGAAATCCCGAAGCCCCAGGAAAAAAAGAAGCTGATCATTTTGTGGCTGCGGATATTCAAGACCAAAAGAAATGTCTTGAGGCGGCTAGGCAACATCAAGCTGTTTGGGGCTTGGATGGTGTTTTGACTGTAGGCACAGATTTTTCTACGACAGCAGCGTGGATCGCTCAAGAACTAAAATTGCCCGGACATACGTACGAAGCTACACTCAAAGCCAAAGATAAAGAGTTAATGCGTCAAGCCTTACAAAAGGCCGGGTTACCCTCACCTTACTTTCAAGTTTTTTCTGCCAACGACCTTCCATCCACATTACCCTTTGGTCGTCCGTGTGTGGTGAAACCGGTGGATAATATGGGGGCACGCGGGGTTCGCTTAGTGAGAACAGATGCTGAGTGGCTTCAAGCCGCCTCAGAGGCCTTGGGTTTTAGTCCAACAGGCCGAATCGTCGCGGAAGATTATATCGAGGGACCCGAGTATAGCCTCGATGCACTGATTCAAAGGGGGGAGTTTTATCCCATGGGTATTGCTGACCGGGAAATTCATTTTCCTCCCTATTTTGTTGAGCTCGGCCATACTTTTCCCTGTCAAGCAGACCCAGCTCGAATCAAGGCACTTTGGGAACTTCTGGAAGCTGCGGCTCGGGCTTTAGGATTGACAGAAGGGGCTGTTAAGGGGGACCTAAAATGGTCTTCGAAAGGTCCCATGATCGGTGAAATTGCCGCTCGGTTGTCAGGGGGCTTTATGTCTGGGTGGACGTATCCACTTTCTAGCGGTCGCTCAGCCATTGACGCGGCGATTCGCATTGCCTTAGGGGAAAAGGCTGCACCCGCCCAAGAAAATGTTTTAAAACCCGTGGTCGAAAGAGCCTTTTTTACCATTCCCGGCCAACTTCGAGCTGTGAAGAATCTTGACCAAGCTCGTGAATTAGACGGAGTTAAAGAATTATTTTGGTTGGCAGCTCCAGGAAAAGAAACCTGGTGGCCACGAAACAATGTCGAAAAATTAGGAAATGTTATTGTTAGCACGACTCAAGACAAAATCGCAGCGCTTGTAAAAACTGTACGCCTGCTGGTGAAAGTTGAACTCGTGAGCCCCCATCCCAGAACAGAGTCTTTTTTTCAGTCGCCTCAGGCGAATTGGTGGTTCCCAGAAGCTAAACCTTGGTTTGATTCACGAACGCAACTTCCTAACTTCTCTTCTGGTTTTGGTCATCAATGGCTGGATGCTTACAGCATAACGGTAAGGGAATGGTTGGATCAAGACCTTCAGCAAAATCCCCAGGGTTTGGCAGACTTGCCATCCGAAGCTTGGCAGTATTTCTTTCAAGGCGGGTTGACCGGTTTACAATACTGGAGAGAACGTTCTGGGGGTATGAAGCCGTGAAACGGTTCGCCACGGCTCTTGTGCTTACCTTTTGGGGTTTAGCAGGAGCCTTTGGTCAATCGTTAATTGAGCTAGCTCAAAGTACAGCTTCACACGTATGGGTTGACCCGGACCGACAAGTTATCCTTTTGGCGAATTCCCGAGCTAGCGTAAGTTTTGACCCCTCAGCTAGGTTAGCTGTATCAGGGGATAAAATTTTTGAATTAGCGTCCGTCACCCAAAACTCCCAAGGGGTCTTTCTTCAAGAACGTGATTTTCAACAGTTAAAAGCGTGGTTAGAGGAAGAAAAGCCAGCATCCAGCGGGTTTAAAGTCCCCCTCGAAACCAGTCATCCTGACTTAAAAGTGATCGTTCTAGACCCTGGCCATGGGGGAAAGGATCCTGGTTGCATGGCTACACATACTATAGATGGAAAAAGGGTCACCCTAGAAGAGAAAAACCTCACTCTGGCGGTCGTGCTTGACCTAGCAAAACTTTTAAGACAACGTTATCCCGATAAAAAAATTGTTTTAACAAGAACTGGTGATACCTACCCCACACTTGCTGAGAGAGTGAAAATTGCGAATTCCCAAAAACTAGGAAAAAATGAGGGAATTTTGTATTTATCAGTGCATTTCAATGCCTCCATCAATCAAAATGCGCGAGGTCAAGAGTATTGGTATGTGCCCCCGGATTACCAACGGGATGTTTTATCGGTGAGAGCTGCAGATAAAATGCCAGAGGCCGCTGTACCAGTCATGAATGCCTGGTTGGATAGTGAATACAAACAGGAAAGTTATGATCTTGCTCACGATCTTTCGGTTTCAGTGTCTCAAGTGTTGGGTAAAAAGGAACCAGAAAGAGGTGTCAAGGAGAATCCTTGGTATGTCGTGCGGCACACGCGGATGCCGGCAGTTTTGGCTGAGATGGGTTTTTTGACGAACCCAGAAGAAGCTGCCCTGCTAGAAAATCCTGCGTACTTGAAGAAACTGGCCTACGGTCTCTATAATGGCATTCAGGTGTTTATTCAGAACTTTGAGGAAGGCCCATGACCCGTTCACGACTGCAGTTGATCGTTCTTTTATCGCTAGGAGGAGTATTTCTCCTGTCCTTAGCCTTAGAGCTTTTTCTTCCTCACCGACAAGCCCGAGTTGAACTTCAATTTCCCAATGAAATCGAACGAGGTTTAGGTTGGGAAGTAAGAACAATTCCTTTTTCGTGGAATACCGAAAAAAATGTTGAAGAAACAGTCAAGGAAATTCTCTTAGGGCCTGCCTATCCAGATCGATTAAGACTGTTTTCAAGAGATGCCGCACTTCGGGATATTTATTTTCAAGGCTCTACCATCATTGTAGATCTTGCTCTCAATACCTTTCGACCTGACGGTGATGTGGAAACTCCCCCCTTGCAGGCCTTGAAGATAATGAGTCAAGATCTCCTTTTTAACTTCCCCTGGTATAAAAAAGTCGAGTTTGCGATACAAGGAACGCCCGTTTTAGACAAAATTCGTTGACAAACGATACGGCGTTCATATAATGAAATTCAGAATCCAAGGTTAATAA
>JAJXWL010000168.1 GCA_021781625.1 bacterium | reverse complement strand
GTACGATGTGGATAACTACTTTGCCATCGACCCGAAATGGGGCACGATGCAAGACTTTGAAAATCTTGTCGCGGCGGCTCACGAACGAGGTATCAAGATTATTTTGGATATGCCCTTCAACCACACGGGCCGTGGAAACCCTTGGTTCCAATCTTTTGCCAACAACCCCAAGGGTCCCTACGGCGACTGGTATATTCAAAAAAATCCCAAAGTCAATTATGGGTTTGGCGAAGGCGGATGGAACACGACGTATGATGAAGATTCTAACCCTGTCGTTTACTACTCGTCCTTCTGGGCCGGAATGCCCGATTTGAATGCCTCAAACCCCCAAGTAATTGCCGAATATCATAAAATTTTGAAGTTTTGGCTGGAAAGGGGCGTGGATGGCTTCCGTTTCGATGCGGCCAAGTTTATCTATAATTCTGGGAAATACCCCCGAGGTACCCCTACGGTCAAGATGAACAATGAGTTTTGGTCGAGTCTGCGTTCGTATGCCCGCACGATCAATCCCAACGTGTTCTTTTTAGGGGAAATTTACTCCTGGTCCGTGCCGGAATTAGCTGCTTATGGGGACAGCTTGGATAGTGACTTTGACTTTGCCGATGCCCACAATATGGTGAATATCATCGGTGGCGGCAGTTTCAGCGGTCTGAACTCGATGGAAAAATCTTCCCTAGCGATCTTTGGACAGCACCCCGACTTTACCCCCTCTACCCTTTTGACCAACCATGATCAAGATCGTCTGATGAGCCAACTCATGGTTTTGACCGGTCAAGACCCTGTATTCAGCTTACAAATGAATAAATTTGCCGCTGCCGTAGAGCAAACCCTCCCGGGATTACCTTGGGTGTATTATGGTGAAGAACTGGGGATGATTGGGGCCCGTTACATGAATGACGATGTCGCCCGCCGGGATGACTTTATTTGGAATAATGACCGTGGGTCACCGCCTAATCCCACTTGGGCCATCAGCAACGGCCATGATGCCGTAGATCAAAACGATAATACACCTTCGGTAGAAACTCAATCTAAAGATCCGAAATCCTTGTTGAACTTTTATCGTCGTTTATCGGACCTTCGAGCCGCAAGTCCTGCTATTCAAGGAGGCACCTACCAACCCATGGTTTGGCCCAATTTTGAGGCTAATGAAATGTATGCCTATGAACGTGTCTCCAAAAACCAAACCGTTTTAGTAGCCCATAATATGGACAACCACAGTCCCGAGCTTCCCCTTCCTGCCGGAATCACCTTGGTTCCGTTCTGGAATTCGGTGCAAGGTTTGCTGACCGGTCAAAAGCCCGTCACTGGTAAAGTCACCATTCCGGCTTCACAAAGCACGGTCTGGCTCGTCGAATAAATCCTGGAATTTAATCGTCAAATAAAAAAGCGGCTTCAGGTACTTCTGAAGCCGCTTTTTTCACGTTCAGGAAACAAAAAATTCCTACGCTGGTTTCAAGTCAAAACCACGCTGGTTTCGGATTGAAACCACGCGGGGATTTTTTTGGCCCTTACGCCCGCAACTGGCGGGGCTTGTTCTTAAACCGGCTCATGTAGACCATGATGACCCTAAGGCCCAACAATAACGAGTAAGCCACCATACCTACGGCCATACCCCACTGGGGAACAAACCCGCCAAAGATGGCTGCAACAAGACCAGGTCCTGCACTGACACAAGCGACAGTTTTCAAGGAAGGCCAATAGCCAACTTTTCGTCGCTCATTGGGGGTTTGCCAACCAATGCGTAATCCCGACATGGCCAAAAACATTCCTAAAATCAACACAAAAATGAGATTCTGTAACAGCATGAGGGCGAAAATACTTAAAAAAGCTCCTGGAACTTCCACGGTAGATAAGGCATAAAGAGAACCCTTAACAAAATTCGTAAAGGCATCAAAATTCTGAGATAATTGTAACAACCCTTTTTGATCAATGCCATCTAGAACCTCTGCGGGTCCATTCACCTCATACGTCCCAGACTGAATCAAAACACGCTGATCGGCAAATTCGAGGTAAGGAGGTTTGAGCTTTTCATGGGGAGCTTTTCCAAAAACTATCGTCCATCCATTGAACGAAACTTGATCGGGAGTTTGTTCAGCTTTGACGAAATGCCCTTTTAGAAATTGAAACCCCGTCCCTTCATGGGCCACAGCCAACCAGGCTGAACCCAATCCGGGATAATGGGTACTTTGGGCGTTTTCCACACAGACCGTATAGCGGCTTAACATAAAAGGAAAAGCCGCCATTAAAGAACTGAGGATCAAGAATAGAACTGCCAAAGCCGCAGGGGCGTTTCCGCACTCGCGGGCATCGGCATTAAAGATTTGAGCGCGGAGAGCTGTCCGCCAAAAACTGGACTTTGCCAAACTTTAACCCTTATCGGCTCCTGAAGTTAATCCGTAAATAATGAACCGTTGGCTTAGCAGGTTGACGATGACAATGGGGATTGTCAAGAGTAAGCCAGCGGCCATGAAGTTCAAGGGATTGTAAATCAAAGTCTCATAGGGGTCTGTCATGCGGAAAATCGTCAGAGCTACGGTGTCTGCTCGGCCGGGAGTTAACAACTGAGATGGAATAATGTAGTCCAGCCACGGTTGCATAAAGGCATTGACGGCAACAAAACCCAAAATCGGTACCGACAAGGGGAAGATGATTCGGAAAAAGACGGTCAGATTGGATGCCCCATCGATACGCGCCGCTTCGTCCAAGGACATGGGGATGTTGCGCATAAAGCCCCGAATCAAATAGATGTTGTACGGAACCGCCGAGGCAACATAGAACGTCACAAAGTACAAGGGTTGATTCAACCAACCAAAGCTCTTAAAGATGAGGAATAAAGCGATCATTCCCATAAAGGAAGGGAACATCTGCAATAAGAGTAAAACAATTAAGAGCGGTCTTCTACCTTTAAAGCGGAAACGAGAAAAGACATACGCCGACATGGTCGAGAAAATGACCACGACAAAGGTATTCAACACGGCCACACTCAACGATCGTAAGAAAGAAGCCACAAAGTCTGAAGTGGCCTGAGAGTTCTGACTTTTGTACGTGAACAAGTAGGCGTAATGCTCCCAAGTAAAGTGCGAAAAGTCAGGAATTAAACTGACACCCGACAAGAGCTTTCCCGGAGTAAAGGAGGCTAAAATCATCCATATCAGCGGGACTGCAATCATTATGGCGGCCAAAGCCAACCAAGCATGAACAAAAATAGACCCCAAAATGCGGCCGGTTCGAGCCGCACCGGTACGGGGATGAAGTTGAGTTGTTGTCATTCGTTGCCCCCTTCTTCACGGAAGGATTTAGACCTTAACATATTAAACACAGCAAAGGCCCCTACGATCAAGAAAATCACGATAGAGTACACTGCCGCCACATTGAATTGTTCAAAGCCTTTGGTGAACGACAACTTGTAAATCCAAGATATTAAGATATCCGTTTGACCTGGTAAGGCACTAGCAATGATCTTCATGCTGTCAGGTATTTGGCTAGGCTCCCAAGCTGGTCCGCCGCCGGTTAAGAAGAATACGGCACCGAAGTTGTTGAAGTTAAAGCTAAAGGTCATGATCAACGCAGGCACCGTAGCCGATAAAACCATGGGTAAGGTAATGGACCTAAACCGTTCAAAAGCCGAGGCTCCATCCACTTCGGCCGCTTCATACATATCTTTCGGAATAGCCGACAAGATCCCGATGATCATCATCATGTGATACGGTGCGCCAAACCAGAGGTTGACTAACACCACCACGGTCTTGGCTAGGGCTCCATTGTAAACCTGGGTAAACCAGAAAATCGGTTGATCCGGGTGTCCCTCCAAACCTAAAGATGCTAAGAACTGTGTCACGGGTTGCATGAGGTGCGTGGCAAACAAAAGTTGATTGGCCAACCCATTGGTATCAAAAACGTTTTTGAACACCATGAGGACAATTAACTGGGGCAAAGCCCAAGGCAGGATCAAAATAGCACGCCAGAATTTTCGTCCTTTGACTAAGGGGGACTCGACAACCATCGCGTTCACAAACCCCAAGGCAAAAACCGTAAAGCTGGACATAATCGCCCAGAAAACGGTCCAAGCGAAAATTTGTCCGAAGATCAAGAGCCAAGACGGGTCAAGCACCAAGAAGCGGAAGGTTTCAAAGCCAACCCAGTGGACGAGATTTTGACCCACATGAACCTTATACGTATAGTCCGTAAAAGCTAGCAAAAACGTAAACGCGAAAGGAATCACCGTAAAGAACAGAATGGCTAAGAAGGCGGGAGCCGAAACAATGTACGAAAAGAGCGTATGCCAAATACGGGAAATAAACTTAGCAAACGGCTCCACTTCGCCTGTTTTTTCATAGTCAAGGCGTGACAAATAGGCGTCAACAATGCCCAAAACCCAGAAAAACGCGGCAATCAGCAACACAACCAGAGCGATTAGCCCATTTCCCATGTAATTTACCGAGTTATCAGCCGTCAGCCACGTACTGGTCTGGTCAAACAAGACGATCTTTTTCCCCGCGTACTGATCACCTATAACAAGTGACCCCAGTGAGAAGAGGCCCCAAAGGCCCCGCGTAAAGAAACCGCCAAAATCGCGGAAGGGGTAAACGGGCTTACCTTTTTGATAGGCATAATTCGGATAGTCATAGTGTTGTACAAACAAAGCCATCGCTGCAGCAGCCGTTTGAGCCTGCAAATCTTTCGTAGGGGCTGTGGCCGGCGAGGCAGTCGGGGTCGTCGTACTGGCAGGACTTGAGGTTGTACTGGAACTCGGGCCATACAGATCAGCGTCCGAGCTTTTGGTAGCCGAAGTTTTTGAGGATGCAACGGATGTAGTCGAGGTAGAAGGTCCGTACAAGTCATCCGAAGAGGCTTTTTCTGAAGCCTTTTTCGTTTCAACCGG
>JAJXWL010000167.1 GCA_021781625.1 bacterium | reverse complement strand
GACCCCAACAACCGGGAACTCTTAGCCAAGGTTCTCCCCCCCCAAACCTTTGAGTTCCGTGGGTTTGTCTTTCTGACTGCCCAGGACATCACCGCCACTCGTCAAGTGTCACAACTCAAAGAATCTTTGCTGTTGCCGTCAGCCATTACGTCAAACCAAGGCCTATCTCTTATTGAGAAACAACTCGCTTCCTGGCTAGAAAAGAAAAACCTCCAGCTCAACATTGCGGGAATACAAGAAAATAAAGTCACACTCATGCATTCCGTGAACTTATCTGAAGGGGATTGTTGGTTGAACGACCAGCGTGAGTTTGTCACCCAGGACTTTACCGGGTCAATATTCGAAAAAGCCTATTCAGAAAAAAACTTGGTTTGGGTTGAGGATTTACTTTTACAAGAGGCCCCCTCAGACTTAGAAGTTCAACTTCGCCAAAAAGGCGTTCGCTCACTGTTAGTAGCCCCCTTGGTTTTTGAAGGGGAAGTCTTAGGTACGTTAGGTCTTTCGTCCAGCGAACCTCGCACTTTGGGCCCCCTCGAAGCCGAACGACTGAAAGAGGTTTTGCCCCTTTTTGCCTTAGCACTTCATGCGAGTTTTGAGGATCTTGAAAACCGAATTCAGAAAATCATTCGTGAACGCTACACCGCGATTCATCCCTCAGTAACCTGGAAGTTTCGCCAAGAAGCCTTAAAGGTACTCAAAGCCCAAGCCCAGCATAGTACCGATGAACCGAACTTGACCTTTGAGGGAGTATACCCCCTTTATGCCGCCACGGATATTCGCAATTCGTCGGTGACCCGCAACAAAGCCATTGCCACCGATCTAGAGTTGCATTTAACGTTGGCCCAAAAGGTTCTGCAAGAAGCCCTTCACGTCAAAGATTATCCCGTATTTCAAGAATTGCAGTTTCAAGTGGAACGGTATTTGCAACATTTGCAAAGTGGACTTTCCTCGGGGGACGAACTTGGCATTCTGCATTTCTTACGCGATGACGTGGAAACCGCCTTCCTTGACTTACCTGGCTGGGGTCCTCGTGTGGCGAAAGCCTTAGAAACGTACCAGCAGGCCCTCGATCCCCTGGGGCATTTTGTCTACCGAAAGCGAAAAGATTTTGATGATGCTGTGTCACGCATCAATTCAGAGCTTTCTCGTTTGCTAGAATCGGAACAAGTTTGGGCCCAGGCGATGTTCCCCCATTACTTTGATAAAACGTCTACGGATGGCGTGGACTTCAACATGTATATTGGGGCCAGCCTTTCCCAGACCCAGCAATTTGACCGCTTGTACTTGAGAAACCTAAGGTTGTGGCAATTCATACTCCTGTGCAAAGCGGCTCGTTTAAGCCATGAACTACTACCACAACTTCCCCTGCCCTTGGAAACCACGCACCTGATCGTTGTACAAGACTTACCCATCACTATTCGTTTTCGAGAAGATGAAAAAAGCTTTTCTGTCGAAGGGGCTTACAATACCCGCTACGAAATCATGAAAAAGCGAATCGACAAAGCCGTTATAAAAGGTAGCGGTGAACGCCTCACCCAAATCAACAAAATTGCCATCGTTTATACCCAGCCGACAGAAGCTCTTGAATACCGGCGTTACATCGTGTTTCTTCAAAATGAAGGCTATCTAGAAAATGAAGTCGAAGAGTGGGAACTTGATGACCTTCAAGGAATTCACGGACTGAGAGCCCTCAGGGTCAAGGTTCGCTTGGATGGCAAACCTTCTGAGGGCCTTGTCGAAAAAATCGGCACTATTTGATTTCAAGTTTTCGTCGAGAAATCTGGTGGTAGGGTAAAGCCAGAATGAAAACACCAGCAATGGTATTGCCCAAGGTAACCCAACCCAAATTGTAAAAGTAGCCTCCCCAGGTGAGTGCTGGATTTGAGGGATTCCCCAGTATTCCTAAAGCTAGCAAGGTCATATTGGCAATGCTATGCTCAAAACCGGAGCCTATGAAGGCAAACAAACACCACCAAATGAGGATCAATTTTGCGGCATCTCCTTGAGTTCTCGTCGAGGTCCAAACCGCTAAACAGACCAAAGTATTACAAAGAATGCCTTTAAGAATCAAATCCATCGGAGAAGCGGACATCTTGGCGGCGGCGATTTTGGCGATAAACGGTAAAGCCGGAGTGACAGCTCCGGATTTCACCACGAGAAAGGCCAACAGCCAAGACCCGGCTAAATTCCCAAGCCAAGAAACGCCCCAGACCGCCAGCAACGAAATTCCTCGAGATTTTTTAGCCAAAAAACCAAACGTCATGGTCATGGCATTTCCGGTGAACAACTCGCTCCCCGCAAAAATCACTAAACTCAGGGCGACCCCAAAGGAGGCACCCATCACCACTTTCAACCAAGGACTATGCCCTTGAAATAAATCAGCCCCCAGAGTAAAAATCAGCACGATTCCAAAACCGACATAAATTCCTGCCAACATGGAAGCTAAAAAGTAGCCACTAGGGTTGGTTTTTAATAAGCTCGTTTTCTTTTGCGCGCTAACGACCAGCGCGTCTACAGTTTCAGCGTACATGGGATTTCCTTAAACGGCCACAGCCAGTTGGTTTTCTAGTTCGAGCAACAGCTGGGTGTAGTGGTCTGTAAGACCGGCTTTTTGCTGTTCCTCGGCGAGTTCATATTCGCGTAAAATGGTTTGCTTCTCTTCTTCGGGCAGCCCTTCTTCTGCCATAGGGTATAAGACGTTGTCTTCTTTATAAATGTGGCCGGTCAAATGCTCGCACCAACCCAGGGCGTACGAAAGAGCGCGGTCCCGAGACTTCGTTGTGATTGAGTCCAGTAACCCGGCTGTCATAGCACGGCCTTCTTCATGGTCATAAAGCATCACAGGTATAGGGTTACAGTGGGTGAGAACTCCCGGCACTTCCAGGTGTCGAAAGAGGATGTCTTCTTCTTTAGCGTGATGGTAACGGTCGGCATAATTTTTGATAAACTCAACGACAGTTTTCAGGGCCGCATAATGTTCGCTGTCCTTGACACCAGGTTCCCATGAGTTGGCCAACCTCTCGATAAAGGCAATATAGCGTAAAATCAGCTGATGCTCCTGCATCAGTTTTTGGGTAACATTCATAAGTTCCTCCGTTTCAGTTCAAGGACAGCTTAAAGGGCTTCGCGGAGGATTTCCTTGACCAAGATCAAGAAAAAAACGTTTTCTGATAAGTTTTATGCACTTCGCAACTAATTTTGCTGAAGGCGTTCACAAGAAATGATTTGAATCGTGGTCCCCTCGAGCTGAATAAGGTTTTCGTCCTCCAGCTGTCGAAGAACCCTCGAGAAGGTTTCGGGGGTTATCCCTAATTCTTGAGCGATCTCTCGCTTCTTTTTCGGGAAGGGAAACCGACAGTTCGTTAACTTTCCTGGGCACCCAGCGCTATGAGATGGACATAATTTCAGAAGATATTGTACAAGGCGGTCCCGAGCTCCTAAGGTCGTCAGCTGTTCAATCCGTTTATTGAGACGAAGACATTTGCGGGCCAACAAACCTAAAAAAAAGCTACTGACCTCACTGTTGCTGTTCTTTAAAATTTCGTCGCGATGAAACTGCACCACTTGGCAGGCTTGTGTCACAATCGCCTGGGCGGGATACGTACTTTCGGCAAATAAAAGGGCTTCGGCACACCAATCTCCAGCGGTGATTTTGGTTAGTTCCACTTCACTTCCGGTTGGAGACAAGAGGCGTAAAGCGATTTCTCCAGCTTCAACATAGTAACAATTCTCAGCTGGTTCATACTGAAGAAAGAGGAGCATTCCTGTTGGTAGGCTTCTCCGCTTTCCTAACCCTTTTAAAGCAGCCGGTAAGACCGTACCAAACGATTCCACTCTTAGCCCCTACAAAACACGGTAAACTAAAAAGTTCTCTTGATCTGGCGATACTATGCCGTCCCAAGTCGATTCGGGAGGGTTTCGTTTAAAGAAGATGCACCGTTCCATATACCGCGAGGCTACGGGGTCCTCAGGGTAGGCATCCAGACTTCGGGTCAGTGACAATAAGGCCTTGTCCCACTCCCGAGCCTTATAAAAAGCAATTCCCGATAAAAGAAACGGATAGGCTTCATCTTTCTTGGCAACAACTTGAGCCTCGTCATAGTCGTAGACTTCGTAAATGACTTCGGGAGTTTCCCTCCCTTTCACCCGGATAGAATCGACCTCCCGAATTTTATACTTGAGCGAGTCTGCCAAAGAATGAAAGGTGGACTGACTAATTAAAATGCGGGTATGGTAAAGTTTCGTCAAAGTCTCAACCCGCTTGGCAATCGAAACAGGGTTACCGATGCTGGTCGAATCCATGCGGGAGACAGAGCCTACGGTCCCGATGACCACCCGGCCGGTCGAAATTCCCATGCCAACCAAAATCTCTTTTTGACCACTGGCACGTCGTGATTCATTAAACCGAATCAAGTGACGCTGAATCGCCAAAGCGGCTTGTACGGCATCGTCAGCATGATTTTGATCAAAAATCGCCATAAAGCCATCGCCCAAGTACTTATCAATGGCCCCGTTGTACGTTTGAATGATGTCGTTCATTTCGGCCAAGTAATCATTTAAGAATCCAGTAATTTGTTCGGGCTCTAAGCCTTCGGCTAAAGTCGTAAACGAGCGGATGTCAAGAAATAAAACACTGGCATCACAGGTTTCGGCCTCACCCAAACGAATCTTTTCAAACCCCTCCCGAGAAATGCGTTTCAGGTACTTGGGGGGAACAAAAAGTTCAAACGCTTTCATGGTTCGGTGAAGCTTTTCATAAGCCAAAGCATTTTCAATGCTGATGGCCATCAGGGAACAGAAGGCTTCCAGTTCATCCACGTCATTGGCGGTAAACGCGCCGCCACCAACTTTATTCAAGACCTGAACAACCCCTATAATATGG
>JAJXWL010000166.1 GCA_021781625.1 bacterium | reverse complement strand
CACAATCAGCGTCAACCCCCTATTCCCCCAGTACCCAGAACAATTCCGACGGTGCTAATGCGATTTGGATATTTTTTGGTCTTTTCGCAGTTGTACTTTTGGGGTTCTTGATCATAGCCCCTCAGTGGCGACGTTTTAAGCATTTTGAATTTGTCGTTTCTAGTGGACGCCCTGAGTTTGTCCTGTACCCCGAAGTGGAAGCTCAAGAAAAAGTTCGCGATGCCCTCGAAATGCTACAGGATTTGCACAATGCCCTTCCCCTTGGGTTGAACAAGCGGTTGGCCTTTTATCGGCGACGCAAGGATGATTTTCAAGCGGCGTATCAAACCTGTAAGATGGCTCAAGAACTGGCCGAAGAACAAGCTCGTCGCGCAGCCGAAGCTCAACAGCGTTTTGAACAGCTCAAAGCCAACTCAGGGTCGTTGTCTCCCGCCGAACAAGAACGCTTAGCGGCCCTCGAAGCCCAGTACCGCAGTTCGGGGTACAATTCTTCTTTTCTCCTTGAGAACCTCGTTTTAATGGACTTATGGTCCCACGCCTTTCAGCCCCAAAATGTCTTTATCGAAAACAACACCTTTATCGATAACAATTCGTTTACCGATGATGACGACCTAAGGCAAGGCTCTTGGAACGATAATAGCGGGGGATGGGATGGCTCAGGTGGCGATTTTGGAGGAGGCGATAGTGGAGGCTTTGGCGGAGACGGCGGGAGCTGGTAGCTCCCAACAGGTATAAACGGTAATACCAGTAACTCACACGAAAGGCTAGAAGACTAAAAAAGATATCGATTCCTGCAACGACAACCTCGGGAACCGGCTGGTGGTTAGGCATCAACCAGCCGTGACCGTAGCGAACCCACCACCCTTCGGTCAGAACAAACCAGACACACCCCCCCGAGGCCTGACTTAACGCATTGGCAAGAAAAATACTCAACACAAGAAAGACGACCCGGTGAAAGCTTTTTGGAGCCTTCTCAAACCAAGGGGAACTCAAGCGGGGCGCAAACCAACGCACCAGCAACAAGAGCCCTACCGCAGGGACCAAAAAGAGGTTTGAAGGGAAGATCGTAGAATCGTGAACCCACCGCCAATTTTTTTGAAACGACGTGTGGGTCAACAAACCGTGTAGAATAGCAAGCACAAAGGCACTGGCCGTAAACAGGGCCAAATAGACAATCACTGTTTTTGTGTACGAAGCCAAACGACCTGAAGGGCTGGTTGTGGTTAACATAACTTCCCCCTGCTTTCCTTAACGGTAATATGCCCCGAGTGAAAAGTCAAAAACGTCTCGTGGAAAGCGAATTACTCCTCATCGCTCAACACTAATTATTCATTTTAGTATATTACTCAGAAATTAAGTTACATTTTTGTATTTATACAATTACTATTATACATTTATATGATATTTTTCATTCTATCTAAATCCATTCCTCAGCTTTAATCGTGCGTTCAGCAGCTTCTTGAGCGTTTTTCACCGAATAAGCCCCGTCTTCACTAAAACTGGCATGCTTCTTGATATGTATCAGTGTGCTGCAAGGCCAATACCTTCAAAGGAGGATCTCATGCGAGATCAAAACAAAATAGGACTAACGACGCTCAAGATCGTCGCTGGGGCCGCTATGTCCCTAGCCCTCTTGGCGTCGTGCGCCAAACCCGCGCCCAAAACAATCAAGGTGGGCATTCTCCATTCCTTGAGTGGGACCATGTCATTTTCTGAAGTGGCCGTCAAAAATGCCGAGATGATGGCCATCAATGAAATCAACAAAGCTGGGGGATTGTTGGGCATGCAAATCCAACCCATTGTTGAAGATGGAGCTTCAGACTGGCCAACCTTTGCTGAAAAGGCCAAAGAGCTCATCGAAAAAGATAAAGTCAACGCCATCTTTGGCTGTTGGACTAGTGCCTCTCGCAAGGCTGTTCTGCCAGTTGTCGAAAGCCTCAAAAGTCTTTTAGTCTACCCCGTTCAATACGAAGGTCTCGAAGCCTCGGCGGATATTGTTTATACCGGAGCCTGTCCTAACCAACAAATCATGCCATCCGTGGATTGGCTTCTCAAAACTAAACACATGAAGAATTTCTTCTTGTTAGGCTCTGATTATGTCTTTCCCCGCACAGCCAATATGATCATCAAGAAGCAGTTGGCCGCTGAGGGGGGGGTAACCATTGGTGAAGAGTACACACCTTTAGGGGCCACCGATTATTCTACGATTATTACAAAGATCAAGAAGCTGAAGCCTGATGTCATTCTGAATACCTTAAACGGAGATTCGAACGTTGCTTTCTTTAAACAGATGAAGGCTGCTGGCCTAACACCGGCAAAATTCCCCGTCATGTCTTACTCGGTTGCGGAAGAAGAAGTCAAAGGTATTGGTGCAGAGAATATGGTCGGGGACTATGCGGCCTGGAACTACTTCATGTCGATGGATACGCCCGAAAACAAGAAGTTTGTTGCTGACTATAAAGCCGCCTATGGGGCCAACGCTGTCACCGATGACCCGATTGAAGCCGCTTACTTTGGTGTTTACCTGTGGGCCGAAGCCGTAAAGAAAGCCGGTGCTTATGACCCGCAGTCGGTTTTGAAAGCAATTGGTGGAGTAAGCTATCAAGCCCCAGAAGGCCTTGTGACCATCAACCCCATCAATCACCACACAGCCAAGATTGTTCAGATCGGTCAAGTAGAGCCCGATGGGCAGTTTAACGTTGTTTGGAAGTCAAACGGTCCGGTCGAACCAGACCCCTTCCCCGCTCTTGTTTCTGACATGAAAGTCATCGCCCCTGGCGACATCGTAAAACGCTAAAGAGCTTTGGTCCTGCCGCGTTAAGTCGGCAGGACCTTGGGGGGTACATCGTGGACATTTTTGCTTCGCTAGTTATTAACGGGCTAAGTCTCTTTTCGATCTTCTTGCTGATCGCCTTGGGGCTCAACATAACTTTTGGCCTCATGGGTGTGATCAATTTTGCCCACGGTGAATTTCTGATGCTGGGGGCCTATACCACATATTTTTTGCAGAAGTTGTTTCAACCAATCTTCGGGGATTGGACTTACTTTCTCTCGATACCTGTCGCCTTCATCGTTTGTGCCGCCCTGGGTTTGTTATTGGAAGCAACCCTCATTCGACGATTGTATGGCAACCCCTTTGCCAGCATCCTGACCACTTGGGGGGTAAGTCTTATCCTACAACAAGCCGTCCGTAATATCTTTGGCGCGAGCGATGTGGATGTGCTGACGCCTCAGATCTTGCAAGGTGGCTTTCAAATTACAGCCAACATTACACTTCCTTGGGCACGTGTTTTTCTTTTTGCGATTGCCTTGGGCACATTGGCCGCAATGGCCGTGCTGTTGTATCGTACGAGACCTGGACGACAGGTCCAAGCGGTATTGCAAAACCGCCCTATGGCAGCCTGTCTAGGTATTCCTACCAAAAAGATGGATGCCTGGACCTTTGCCTACGGGACTGGCCTCGCGGGAGTTGCGGGAACAGCCGTAGCACTTTTGGGTTCCATAGGACCGTCAACTGGCCAACACTACATTATCGACTCTTTTCTTGTTGTCGTTTTAGGGGGCGTCGGTAGTTTAGGCGGCACCGTAGCCGGTGCCCTTTTTATGGGATTCTTTAATCCTGTCCTCGAATATTTTACAAGTGCCTCAATGGGCAAAGTCCTACTTTTTATCGGCATTATCATCTTTTTACTTCGTAAGTCAAACGGGCTAGTCTCACGGCAGACTCGGGCTTTGGACTAGGGGGATTTTATGAACCTATGGACCCAACGTTCCGCATCCTTTTGGCTGGGACTATGTGGCATCCTTTTTCTTGCTCTTTTTCCTTCCTTTATGGATTCGTTCCGTGTTGGACAAATGGGGCGATTCATGGACTATGCCTTACTGGCAATCAGTTTGAATCTCATTTGGGGCTACACAGGAATTCTTAGCTTAGGCCACGCCGTCTTTTTTACGTTAGGCGGTTACGCCATAGGCTACTATCTCAAACTTCAATCTGGTCAACTGCCTGACTTCATGAGTTGGAGCGGTCTTACCCAGATACCTTGGTTCATCCAACCATTGGCTAACCCCTGGATAGCCTTGCCAGCTATCGTCATTATTCCGACCGTCTTTGCCTTTTTGGTCGGTTGGCCGACCTTCCGTTCAGGAATCAAAGGTGTCTATTTCACCATTTTATCTCAAGCCCTTGCTTTAGCGTTGATGATTTTCTTCGTAGGCCAACAACCCTTTACGGGTGGAACTAACGGCATCACAAACTTTCAGGGTTTTTTTGGGGCCTCTTTAAATAGTGACGGTATGCTTTACAGCTTTTACTATTTGAGTCTCATTTTCATGCTAGGTGGAGTGGGACTTAATGCGTGGCTTTTAAAAACACGAACAGGAAAAATTTTACAAGCCATCCGCGATGGCGAAAACCGGCTGAAATACTTGGGTTACAATCCTGTATCCTTCAAGGTGTTTATCTTTATGCTTTCGGCGGCGATGGCGGGTATTGCTGGCGCACTTTACACACCACAAATCGGCATCGTTTCGCCAGCTTCAATGGATATCTTGCCTTCGGTCGAGATCGCTATCTGGGTTGCCATTGGAGGACGGGGCACCCTTGCAGGCCCCATTATTGGGGCTTTGGCCGTCAGTTGGGCCCAAACTCTCATCAGTGAGAATTTCCCAGATGTTTGGCTCTACTTTTTAGGTGCAGGTTTTATTGTTACTGTTCTTTTCTTTCCCAAAGGTTTAATGGGCCTTAAGGAACTGATTAAGAGGAGAACCTAGAATGGACCGAGATATCATTTACCTTGAAAATGTAATTGTGGATTTTAATGGTTTCAAAGCCCTCAACGGTGTTGACTTCATCATGGATCGTGGCGAACTACGATTTCTGATTGGGCCCAATGGTGCTGGAAAGACCACTTTGCTTGACGTGATATGCCGC
>JAJXWL010000165.1 GCA_021781625.1 bacterium | reverse complement strand
TTTGTGAGAAAGTAAACGAAATCCTTCGACAATCATTCACTAGTTCTAGGAGCGGCTCGACGATCATGGCTGAAACTGACAACAACCAGACTGTACTTCAAGAAGAATATTTGAAAAATCTCGAGGCTTTGCAAGAAGGCAGTCTCGTCGAGGGAACGGTGATCTCTGTTTCCGCTGATTCTGTCAGTGTGGGCATCGGTTACAAATCCGACGGAATTTTGCCACTGAGTGAGTTTGTAACTCCTCCTAAGCCCGGTGAAGTCATTCGGGTTATGCTAGTTCGCAAAGAAAGCAAAAACGGTGGAATTGAGATCAGCAAAGAAAAAGCTGATGGTTTAGTTTTTAAAGAAGATCTAAAAACAGCTTTTGCGGAAAAAAAGCCGCTTAAGGGTAAGTTTGCTAAAGTGGTCAAGGGCGGTTACGAGGTTGATCTCGGGTTTGGTTACTCGGGCTTCGTTCCCCAATCTAAAGCTGATGCAGGGAAGATTGAAGAACCTGAGTCACTTTTAGGTGTCCAAGGAACATTCTTGCTTGAAAAGTTGGTGTGGGAAAAGAAAGCCAATATCGTATTAAATCGGCGTGATTTGTTGCTGAAAGAAATCGAAGAAAAGCGTGAAAAGTTCTTTTCAGAACGCAAGGAAGGGGATGTTGTCGAGGGTGAGGTTAAGTCTTTTACCTCCTTTGGTGCCTTCGTTGATTTAGGCGGCTTTGACGGTTTACTTCATGTTAATGACATGAGCTGGGGACATGTATCCCGCCCCAAGGATTTTGTTGATAAAGGGGATAAAATCTCCCTTAAGATTATTAAGCTGGATCGTGAAGCAAAAAAAATTAACTTATCTTTAAAACACATGGCCGAAAACCCTTGGACTGCTTTTGAGAAGAATTTTTCGGTCGGTGATGTGGTTAAAGGAAAGGTTACCAAATTAGCGGATTTTGGGGCCTTTGTTGAAATTTCCGAAGGTATTGAAGGTTTGATTCACATTTCTGAAATGTCTTGGGTCAAGAGGATCTCGCATCCCAAAGAAATTTTAAAACCTGGTGATGTCGTAGAATCTAAGATCTTGGCTTATGATCTTGAAAATCTTCGTGTTTCGCTCGGTTTAAAGCAGGTTTCAAAGAATCCGTGGGATGAGGTTGAGAAAAAATATCCCATTGGCAAAACGCTGAGTTTGACCGTTAAAAAAGTTACTCCAGCGGGCGCATTTTTAACCCTAGAAGAAGGGGTGGATGGCTTCCTTCATGTGGACGATCTGTCTTGGACAAAAAAGATTCGTAATGCCACCTCAGAGTTAAAAGATGGTCAAGCTGTCGATGTTAAAGTTCTAGAAATTGATGTGAATGCAAGACGCATTCGGCTTGGTCTTAAGCAAGTTCAAGAAGACCCATGGCTTAGCTTGGCACGTTCTTACCCTAGGGGCACAGTGATTCAGGGTGAGGTTGTTAGCAAGACTGACTTTGGTGTGTTTTTACGTGTTCCCGGTGGCATCGATGGTTTGGTCAGTAAATCAAACCTCTGTGATCCGCGTGATCAAGATCCTGAAGATTTTATGAAGGCTCTTGAGATGGGAAAAAAGGTCAAAGCTGTCGTTTCAGAAGTTAATGTCGAAAAGCAAAGGTTGAGTCTTTCACTCCGCGACTACGAAAAGCAACAGCAAAAAGAGGAGCTTTCTAAGTATATGCAAGACGACGACCGTCACGACAGTTTCCGTCTTGGTGATATGCTGAAGAAATAGGCCTATGGCAATTCCATGTTTAGGGCAGCGATTGATCCGCGAAAGTTAGAGCTTTTTCTCGAGATTAACGAGTTACTAAACGGAAGTTTTTTGGATTTGCATGGGTTGTTTACTCAAATTTTGGAATCGGCTTCTCGTCTCACCGACGGTGAAGCCTCTTCGCTTTTAATGATGAACAAAGAAGGTGATGGTCTTGAGTTCATTGTGGCCTTGGGAGCAAAAGGTCAAGAGGTTCAGTCTTTCACACTAAAAAAAGGCGAAGGAATTGCTGGCTGGGTGGCTGAAAATAATTGCCCCCTTATTGTGAACGACGTTGAGCAAGACAGACGTTTTTCTTCAGGAATCTCTAAGCATGTGGGGTTTCCTACGCACAGCATTTTAGCTGTACCTCTTCGTGTTAAAGGGAAATGTGTCGGCGTGTTAGAATTAATAAATAAAAAAAACGGTGGGTACTTTACTCAGGACGATCAAACTTGGTTAGAGATGTTTGCTAATCAAGCGGGCTTAGCAGTCCAAAATGCTAAGTCCTTTCATGATATGCAATCCGAAATCATTTTATTGCGAAATTATCGGTCCCGGCAGGCGCAAACTGATGCTTTTTTAACTGAGAGTCCTCGGATGCAGACTGTCTTGGAGCTGGCCCAAAAATTTAGTGCAACAGATTCGCCTGTGTTAATTCTTGGGGAAACGGGTTCTGGTAAGGAATACATGGCGGATTACCTTCAACGTCATAGTCAACGTTCCCACGCGCCGTATATAAAAATTAACTGTGCCGCCATCCCCGAAGGTTTGCTGGAAAGTGAGCTGTTTGGCCATGTGAAAGGGGCCTTTACAGACGCAGTTGCCGATAAAGTGGGCAAATTTGAACAGGCTCAGGGCGGAACGTTATTCCTTGACGAGATTACAGAGTTACCATTACTACTGCAGGCCAAACTGCTTCGTGTTTTACAGTCCAAAACGCTTCAAAAACTTGGTGGAACTCAAACGATTCGTTTAGATGTTCGTATTTTGGCCGCCTCAAATCGTGATTTGCAAGCTGTTCTTCAGTCAGGAGATTTTCGACAAGACTTATATTTTAGGCTTAACGTTTTGCAAATCTCTTTGCCTCCTTTAAGAGAACGGCTTGAAGATATACCCCTGTTGGCGGAGCATTTTCTTCAAGAAAAATGTCAGCAGATGGGGAAGGGGGGCGCGTCTTTTGCTTCTGATACCCTAGACTATTTGCGAAGGCGAACTTGGCCAGGAAATATTCGTGAGTTGCAGAATGCTGTAGAACGGGCTTTAGTTACTTCTTCGGATTTGAAAATCACTGTCAACGATTTTGATAAGTTTGACAGGTCGTATCCTATGGATCAGGAGGCTGATCTCAAAACCGCAGTCAATGAGTTTCGCAAAGATTTTATTTTAAAAGTGCTGAATCAAGAACGAGGAAACAAAACAAGAACGGCAAGTCGTTTGAAAATTCAAAGGACCTATTTGTCAAAATTGATTAAAGAACTCGGTATGGAAAAGTAAGGAGTATTTCATGGTAGAAAAGAAGGTAAGCAGTACCTCAGCCGCACGGGTGGCGATTAGCAATTTTTTACAGAAAAATCGTTCGATAATTTTAACGGCGATCGTTGTAGTGGTGGTCGTTCTAGCGGCTTTAGCGGGTTGGTCGATTTATGCCCAAGGTGTGAAAAAAGAATTTGGGGCAAAAATTGAAAAACTTGACTCTGATTACTCACAATGGAAGAGCGAAGCTGATGCGACAAAAAAAGCAAAGTTGGAAAAGAATCTTCTGGGGGAACTAAAGGCCCTTGAAGCAAAAGCCCCCAATTCCTATGCCCTTTTGAAAGCGTACTTTATCCAAGGGGAATATCAAACTGACCAAAAACAATGGGATGCGGCTGCAGTTTCGTTTGAGAAAGTGTTCACGCTAGACAAAACCAGCTATTTGGCACCTGTTGCCTTGGTAAACGCTGCGGTATGTTATGAAAATGCCAACGAACAACCAAAGGCCCTGCAGGAATACACAACGTTCATTGGTCAATACAAGAAGAACGCCTTACTGGCTCCCCAGGTTTACTTTAGCCAAGGTGCACTTTTAGAGGCCATGGGAAAGACTGCAGACGCCATCAAAAGCTATAAGCAGAATGTTGAGAACTTTCCTGACTCGGATTGGACAAAGTTGTCTCGTGACCGCTTGTTTGTGATTTCAAAATAAGGGTAAGATTCGAGCTAAGATGAGAATACCATTGAGCCGGAAAGGACTAGTTTTCCTTTTCGGCGGTATTTTTTTTTCAATGAACTCCTGTGGTATTCCTAATATATATACTTTGACAGCCCCAAACTCAGTGGTGCCGGCAAGCCAACTTCAAGGTAACTCTGTCACCCATCAGTTAATTATTAACCAACCAGCGAACCTTTATGATCCGGCGACCAGTGGCTTTGCCGGTTATAATATTTATTATCGAATATACAGCCAGGGGACAGGTGCCAACCTTCTTAATAATGACAATACTCAATTAACAAATTATAACCCGACGGTTTCTCAGTTGGTAAATCAAATGGGGTATAAACTCTTAGTACCGACAACCAATTTAAATACAATTGGAGATCCTACATCTGGCGGTTCTATAGAACCAACTATAAATGTTGGAACGTTAGCTTCCTCATCCTTAACTTTTACTATCGATTTTTCTGCCGTTTATAATGCTGGTTTCTTAAATCAACTTAATAGTTCTCCATCTATGCCAGGCGTGACGATCACCTGTTCAGATCCATCTTTTACACCGCTTCGAGTGTATCGTAATGTTCAATACCCTCCAAATTTTATTCCTACTTTATTTCCTTCAAATATAACAACAAGCAGTTATTCAAATTATTATAAAGATTGGTATTCTTTATTTGACAAAAATTTTTGGGTAAATCCTTTTGTTCTGGATTCTGATATGTATCCGACACTAGACTACAACCAGAATCAAATTAACATAGCAAGCGGAAACTTTGGAAAAGGCCTGGAAATTGATTTTTTTATTGCCGCCTATTCTTGGACACCCGATCAGGGGGCCATCTATTCCCGACCCATTCCGTTGGGAATTATCTACATCTAGAGGTAAAATCGTTGATATATAATGTGATCACCATTACCGTTGAACTTTTTCTCATGGGCTTTTTGGTGGCTGTTGTGGCTTACCATTTCATTCCGTATCATCGGTCGCAGTTCTTTGCCATGGAACTCAGTTTGGC
>JAJXWL010000164.1 GCA_021781625.1 bacterium | reverse complement strand
TGTGACAAGAGGTCGTGGCATTCCCGAAGAACGACTCCAAGAAGTCGCCCATCATTATGACCTTTTTGGGGGAAAAAGCCCCCTAACTGAACAAAATCGAGCCGTCATGGCCAGCTTAGAAAAAGAACTCACAAAACGAGGAATTCAGCTTCCCCTTTGGTTTGGCAACCGAAATTGGCACCCTTTTTTGACGGACACCTTAGCCGAACTAACCGCTACCCTTGGCGAAGGTAAGCGAATTTTAGCTTTTGTCACGTCAGCCTTTAGTAGTTACAGTGGTTGCCGCCAATATCGAGAAGATCTTGAACTCGCCCAAAAGGCCATCCCTGGTTCGCCTGCCATAGATAAAATTCGTGTCTTCTATAATCATCCCGGCTTTTTAACCGCAGCGGCCGAGCGTGTTCGCGAAGAATTGTCCACTTGGCCAGAACAGGAACGGGACACTGTTGAGGTGATTTTTACCGCTCACAGTATACCCTTGACGATGGCTATGCATTCGGACTACGAAGCTCAACTCCTGGATGCAGCCTCGTTGATCGCCGATAAATTGGGGCACACCCGCTGGCGGTTGGCCTATCAAAGCCGGAGTGGTCCGCCGCAAGTTCCTTGGCTTGAACCCGACATTCTAGATGTTTTAAGGGATCTGGAGTCCTCAACTGTAACCCCCTCTCCATCTCGGCGTGTCGTGATTATGCCTTTGGGATTTCTGAACGACCACCTCGAAGTTTTGTACGACTTAGACATCGAGGCTCGCCAGTTGGCCGAAACCCTTCACTTGGACTTAAGACGAGCCGCTACAGTGGGCTGTCATCCCGCTTTTATTGCGGCAATTGCCGATTTGATACAAGAACGTTTGGACCCTACTCGCCCCCGGTTGGCAGAAGGAAAAAGAGGTCCCAAAGAAGATACCTGTCCTGAAACGTGTTGTTTAAACCCAGCGGTCCGTCCGGGCCGGCCCCTACCTCAGGAGAAACCATGACCTCACCAGAAAACAGGATTTCAATAGACACCAAGAGCAACTTTCTTGCCGCTTGCCGACAACAACCAGTATCACATATCCCCGTTTGGTTTTTGCGCCAGGCAGGGCGTTATATGGCCGCATACCGTGAAGTCCGATCCCGATATAGCTTTCTCGAGATGGTCAAAAACCCTGAAGCCGCCTGCCAGGTGACCTTACAACCTGTCGAAGCCTTTGGTGTGGATGCGGCTATTATCTTTGCCGATATTTTGCCTCCCCTGGAATGCTTGGGCTTTCAACTCGAGTTTGTCCATGGGGAAGGCCCCCTAATTCGGAATCCTCTGCGGGAAGCGTCGCAAGTCGCTCGCCTGAAAGATCCTGACCCTAAAAGAGAACTCGCTTTTACCTTTGAGGCCCTTCGCCTTGCCAGACGACGTTTGGAGCCACGGGGCACTCCCCTGATTGGCTTTGCTGGGGCCCCTTTTACGCTTGCCTCGTACGCCATCGAAGGCGGGGGAAGCCGAGACAAAGCCCTCACCAAAACTTGGATGCGGCAAAACCCTGACGCCTGGGCTCAGTTTATGACCATTCTAGCTGACTTAACGGCAGCCTACCTCACCGAGCAAGTGGCGGCAGGAGCCCAAGCCCTTCAATTGTTTGACAGCTGGATTGGCGAACTTTCCCCCGCCGACTACCGGGTTTACGTACAACCCTATTCGAAACGAATCTTAAGTTCGGTTGCGACTTTAGGAGTTCCGCTCATTCATTTTGGCACAGGAACAGCGGGTTTTCTCGAAGATCTGCGCGATGCTGGTGGTCATGTCCTAGGTTTAGATTGGCGGGTGGACCCCCTTGAAGCGTCTCGCCGACTGGGTCCCCAGGTAGCCCTTCAGGGGAATCTTGACCCTACCTTGCTGTTGGGGCCCTGGGAAGTTCTTCGTGCGGAAGCAGATCGTCTCTTGGAACAGTTGGGTTCACGACCTGGCTTCATCTTTAATGTCGGACACGGACTTTTGCCGTCTACCCCCGAAGAGCAAGTAGCCCGTTTGGTGGAGTACGTTCATAACTATGCTCTCTGACCCCAAGGTGCCGTTATCCCAGACGTTGCCTGTAGCCGTAATCGGAGGAGGCTTGGCAGGACTGACCGCTGCGTACCGACTCAAGTCTCAAGGTGTACCAGTTCGTGGTTTTGAAGCAACCACACGCCTAGGGGGGTTAATTCAAACAGAGGTTTGGGAAGATAGTGTCTACGAACACGGTCCTGACGGCTTCCTTCTTCGCAAGGGGGCCGCGACAGCACTCTGCCACGAGCTAGACATCCCCTTACAAGACCTTAATCCCCTTCCCGAGAGAATCTATCTAGCTGGTCAACGAGGAATTTTCCCCCTTCCCCAGGGCATGGGTCTCTTGCTTCCCACCCGCTGGTCGTCGTTTTGGACTTCGCCTCTTTTAAGCTGGTTGGGAAAGTTTCGCTTTTGGGCCGAACGGTTTGTCCCTGCCCGCCACGCGGCTTCGGATGAAACCTTGGCGAGTTTTATCCAGAGGCGTTTCGGGAAAGAGACTCTGGCCACTCTGGCAGAGCCTCTTTTGGGCGGGGTCTGGAACACCGATCCCACCCGACTCAGTATGGAAACGGCCTTTCCCCATTATGTTCAACTCGAAAAGCGATTCGGAAGTGTTTTACAAGGAATTCACCAGGGAGAACGTTCAGGCGAAGGGGGGGGCTTAGCCTCACCACTTCAAGGGGTCGAAGAACTGATTCATCACCTGGTTCAAAAAACGCCGGAAGTTTGGCAAACGGGACAAAGGGTTCTATCCTTACAAGCTCAACCCCAAGGTTGGCAATTATCGTTAGGGCCTTCACACACCCCCATTCTTGCCCGTGCCGTAATTTTAGCCGTACCGCCGCACGTGGCTTCACGGTTACTCGCGGAAGCGAACCCCGAAGCCTCTACGCTTTTGCGGACTGAAACTCGAGGCATTGGAACCATTTCGCTCACTTTGAATTCGAAAGATATCTTAAGACCGTTAGATGCGTGGGGAACCTTGTTTTCTCGGACATCTGACTTCGCTATCGATGGCCAGCAATGGAGTTCCGTGAAGTGGAACCACCGGTCGGGTCCAGGACGCGCCGTGGTTCGCGCTTTTTTTGGGGGCTTTAGGCATCCTGAGTTTCTCCAAGCTCATGATGATCTCGTCTTAACCGAAACTTTGCGTTCTTTTACACCTTGGCTGAGAGCGGGGGCACAGCCACTTCACGTCTCAATTCGCCGTTGGCAACAAGCCTTTCCCCAGGTAACTGTCGGTCATCGTCAGAGAATCGACAGCGCAGAAAAGCTTTTGGGGCCCGGGCTCGCTTTGGCGGGTCAGGGCTACCGAGGCGTCGGAATGCCAGCTGTGATCGAGAGTGCCGAAAGGGCTGTTCAAAGCATCCTCTCAGCACAATCATGAGGGGACTAATCCTTTAGGGAGCTAAGAATTCGTTGATTTGATTCAGCGCCGGGTCCTTCTTCCAGGCGGGAACAACACCCGGAGCCAGAGCGGCTTCTTCATCTTTACAGCGTTGGAAAAGTTCTAGAATCATAGAGGCGAGAACGCCCAGGTTGGAGCCAAAATTGGCGGCAGCCATTTCCGCCTTAATCTTTTTATCCGGGGCCATTTCCCGCAAATTCCCCAAAGCCACATTACGGGCATCTGGAAGAATTTGACGGCGAGCCTTTTGAACAAAGCGGGCAAGTGAAAGCAAGCAGGAATAGAGTTCGTCCAAATGCCAGCCTTGCTGTCGGTATAACGCGCTCTTTTCAGCCACGGTTTCAATATGGTCCCAATCTTGTCGGGAGACCTCTAACCGAAAAAAGGCCGGTCTTAGGTAGATTGTGGCGACATTGGCACGATAGTGTTCGCTTAAGCGGTCCACTAAGGTTAAAATGTCTGAATTCCTCGTCAGCATCTTGAGCCCCTTCTTTTACGAAAGATAACTAATCTTAATCAACTGAACCAAATTGACGATACACTTTTCCGGCAAAGAAAGGACCTAAATTGTCTAAATGGTGCATAGTTTGAAGGCTTTTTCTCATGGCCTGAACGACCGCAGAGGCACCAATTAACTCCTTGGCAACAATCCCAATGACAAAATCATTGTCATGCGTGTCAAATCCGTGGCAAGCCAACCGAATATCCTGAGCGATTCCCGCTTTACCAAAGGCCTTACCGATACCGCCATGATCCATCAAAACGTCATGCTTTTGCTCCTCAGGCAAGGCTTCGAAAGCTTTTTCTCGTCGAACTGGGTACCAGATGACCCAAGGATGCAACGGGTCGAGAATTCTAGATTTGGGCCGTTTCAGAAGTACCTCCTCTAGATCATTTTCATACCCCACCGCATAGGTTCTTCCGAACATGGCGAGTTCAGGCTTAAATGCCAATTGAGCAAAAGGAGGCTGGGATAAAAACTCTCTCGCCTCTGTAACAAAAAAATCTGGATTTTCTGACAGGAAAACCAGACCTCCCCCACGGGGATCATTTAAATCGGTGTATAAAGCTGAGGGTTTTCCCCACGAAGCTAAGGCTGTCACCAAAGGTTCCAGAGAGGCGGCTCCGGTCCACGCTAAAAACTGTACATAAAGTCTACGGGTAGAGGTTAAGGGCGTACCATCCTTGGCCCTGCCGTGTTCGGAAATATCCGGAAGAAAAGGTTTATCCATATAGTCAGCTAACTCCCGTCGCTGATCCCTGTCAAGAGACCACGATTCTCGCTATACTTTCTCTATTCAAATGATTCACCAAGGAGCTCCTATGCCGGACAGCCCCCTTTCTCATGCCGCTTTTCAAGAGGCGCTCAAATTATTTCCTGGCGGGGTGAATTCTCCCGTGCGAAGCTTTGCCTCAGTAGGGGGTGAACCCGTAGTCTTTTCACGTGGGTATGGGGCCACACTGGAAGATCCCGACGGACACCGCTATTTAGATTTTGTCCAAAGCTGGGGAGCCCACATTTTGGGTCATACTCCCCCGGGGGTGGTTCGTGCGATTAACCGAC
>JAJXWL010000163.1 GCA_021781625.1 bacterium | reverse complement strand
ACCAGAGTCATGGGAGGTGACAACCCTTGAAACGGTTCCTAAGTTTGGTCGTATTTTGCCTTTCGGCCTTCGGGGCCTTTGCGGCAGGAACCCAGACCCTTCAGTTTTCGATACGATATTACGATAAAACAGTTTACTCAACCAACCCCGATTTGCCCATCACCCTGCAAGTAAATCTTCGGAATGTTGGAGACTCACCGGTTTGGTTTAGTTTACCCAATCAGCCTGTGTTTCAGTTAGCGTTTCACGTAATGTCGGCGGGACGCACGGGTTTGTACTTGCCGAATTCTGAAAAATACAACGAAAGCCGGTTTAGCAATCAGCCTGTTTTTTTTCGGAATATTACCATTCAACCCGGTGAAGAGTTCTCGTATTTAGTCAACTTACGGGATTTTGTGACCATTCCTCACAGTGGTATCTATACCATCCAGGCAGAATTTCACCCCAATCTTCTTCCCGAATATCAGGGTGACCTCAATTCCAACTCGGGATCGTCCTCCAATCCAGGAGCCCCCTCAGATATCGTTCTAACTTCGAACATTCTGACCCTCGTGATTCGCCCTTCTCTTCCGGACTCGGGCATCCTGGCGTATCAAGAAAATATCGACCAAGGAACTCAAGAGATCCTTCGGCAAGAACACCTGAGCCCCGATGATGTGGTCCGCTACTTACTCGAAGCCCGTCAAGCAGATAAAGAAGCTCGTTTTTTTCTCTATTTGAGTCTGGAAGACTTATATAAACGTTCTCCCCTTTACCGTCGCACGTACCTTGCCGCTTCGGCGGAAGAACGAGAAAGAATATTAACGGCTTTTCGTCATGATCTGTGGAAGCGCGAAACGGCACTTTCCAAAGTTCCCAGTGCTTTTGAAATCCTTTCGACGTCCTACACCGAGACCGAAGCTACCGTCACAGCTCAATTAAAATTCGATGCTGGGGATTATTTAGAAATTCGGCAATACACGTATGCTTTGCACAAACGCAACGGCTACTGGGAAATCTATGACTATCAGGTCCGGAATGTGGGGACCGAAAGGAAGGGACGACTATGATCCTCATGATGGTCAAAAATGAAGGAAAACTCGCTTCGGGCCTTTCTAGGGCCCTCGCCCCGTATGGGGTGAATGTTATTCATTACCGTCACCCCCTCAAAGCCCTAGACAATCTTACAGAAACTGATCCGAGGATCATTTTATTTGACTGGGTTGATTTCCCTCGTCATTGGAAAATTCTGGTAAAATATCTTCGAGAAGAATTTCCCAAAGATGAAAAGGTTATTCTGTTGTTTGGAGAAGTTCACCCGCCGTTGGACGAAGCCAATAAAGCCCTCTTTTTGGGGGTCAACGGCCTTTTGACCTTTGACGGCTCAGCCACCAATCTGGCAGATAAAATTCGTGAAGTCTTCTTACGCTATGGAACGTTCGAAGAAGATTCTGGTTCTACCGCTTTAACAAAAGCAGGCACCATGAGTTTTGTCTTCCGCCATCCTCGACGAAAACATCTCGTCACGGGCGTCTTTTTGCACTTAGAAGAAGACACGGCAACCTTTAAGCCTGATTTTGGACATGAAACTGCGGATTTAAATGCTGGCGATGAATTACTCGATGGTTCCTTGCGTTTGTTGGATGCTCTGATTGTTTTGAATGCCAGAGTCCTTCGTAATACCGGCCAGCTTCATCTTGTCCTTGAACCTAGTCGGCCTGAAGATGCTCGTCTACTTCGTGAAAAACTGCATAGATTTGAACAGGAGCCTTTGTCATGAAACGCCCCACACTTTTTATCCTCTTGGGAATTTTAACCGCAATATTTGTCAGTGCAGAAAGCGTCGCTGTAAAACCGCATCAAACTTTATGGTCGTTGTCCCGACAATATGGCGTGAGCGTCAATCAACTCAAAGAGTGGAATAATTTAAATTCTAACACTGTCTTCGTGGGACAACGACTTAAGGTCAGTCCCGATACCGAGACTACGGTCTCAGCCGAGGCCAATAGCAGTGCTTTTACGGGTCCTGCCAACGCAGACCTTACCCCCTTCCGGTATATTGTGCATAGCGGAGATAGTTTGCTGTCTTTATCCCAACGCTGGGGGACTTCTCTCGAGGAACTCCGCCGCCTGAACGGGTTGACCGACGATACCTTGATGGTGGGTCAACGGTTATATATCCGTCGTCCTCAAGGCATCACGTTCTATACCGTTGAGTCCGGCGACAGCTTGGGGCACATTTCGGTGCTGTTTCAAATCAGTGAACATAACCTCAAAGCCATTAATCAGTTAGCTTCTTCACAGGTAGTGCCAGGTCAAATCTTACGCGTTTTTAAACCGGCAGAAGTCCCCTTAACCCATGTTGTGGCTCCCACAGATACCCTTCCCGGAATTGCCGCGCTGTACAATACGACCCCCTCTGCCCTCCGCGCTCTGAATGGTTTAAGCGATGATACAGTCCACCCCGGAGAAGTTCTTCGCCTGAAAAACTTTGCCAGTGCCTCAACCCTAGCAGTTTTTGATGATCCCTCTCGGAATGTTTCGCCCCAAGCCTCCCCAGCAGGCACTTATCGGGTGAAGCTCGGCGACACTTTGTACAAAATTGCCCGCAACCAAGGGCTCAAGGTTCAAGATCTCGAAACCTGGAACCATTTAACAGATTCTCGACACCTCTTTGTGGGGCAAACCTTGCAGTTGGGGCCCACGGCTCCTGTCACAGCCACTGTTGCCTCGACAGAACTGAAAGACCTGCCCCAAGCTCCAGGCCCGGTTTCCTTTCCCGGTTCAGACACCAATACAACTTCAAATACGACCTCCGACCAGCCCTTGTTAGCCGAACCAACCGAAGTTTCGTTGGGAGCCGTACCACAAGATGTGCCGTCCCCCAATGCTCCCCTCACCCCCGAAGCGAGTCGACTAGGCCACCAATACGTCGTCATGGACCCTAACATTCCTGTTTTCGAATGGAATGGTGACTATTATTACTGGACACACCCGGGTGCCTTGTCCCAGCCTAACCGGGGTTATTTTGAAGATGATTGGCCGTCTCCTTTGGATGCCTATCAAAAGGCTCACCAACTTTGGAAAAAATTTGCCGCCATGGTGAATGAAGAACCCCCGCTATCGACTAAGCTCAAAGGTTGGTCTGTCGTTCTAGATCCCGGACACGGCGGTCTTGACCCAGGAACAATCGTCCGTACCCCCGGTCCAAACGGTGGCAGTCTTTATATCACTGAAGCCCAATATGTTTATGATATTGCCATGAGAATGTATGAATTGCTCCGACGAAATGGGGCACGGGTAGAACTCACTCGGTTAGTCCCCAACCGCCTCATCCTCGATACCAACTCACCAGACTCGACTCTAATTAATGAAAAGAACTCGGTCTACAATTCTCTGGCGGACAACCAAAGTGATGATAACTCAGACTGGCCCCAAGGTTCAGTTTCCAGCCTCGATAAGCGAGTCGATATTGCCAGAACCTTCTTTCAGGGAACTCCAGAAAACAGACGCATCTTTATTAGTCTTCACGCAGACAACAATCCCGGTGTTCCCGTAGGGACCGGTGTCTATACGTTTGAAACGCGTTCAGGTCTCAAAGATCAGGCCTCATTGGGCTTCGCTGAAAAACTTTTACCCTACCTGGGTAAGGATAGCTATACACGCGCTGAGCCCCTCATTGTCCTCAAGAATAATCCGGCAACTTACAAGATTCTGGTCGAAACCCACAATCTCGCCATTCCGGCTCAAGCTTGGCTGATGAGGTTTGGAAAAACCCGCGAAAAGGATGCCGAAAGGATGGTCAAAGGAATTTTAGAAGCCGTTAAAAGCTAACATATGTTCCCTCTTAGGCTGAAAAAAACTGCTTGACATTTTTTTTCAGCCTAGGTACTATCGTCTTCGTCGTTGAGACATTCCCCTGTAGCTCAGTCGGTAGAGCATCTGACTGTTAATCAGAGTGTCACTGGTTCGAGTCCAGTCGGGGGAGTTTAACACTCAGGAATAACTTCCTGAGTGTTTTTTTTTGCCTGTTTTTAACTTTTGATTTCTCTACTCGGGAATCTGAAGAACGATTTTACCCCGGACACCACCAGCTTCCAAACGTCTCTGGGCTTCTGCCGCTTTTTCTAAAGGGTAAACCGAGTCAATCACAGGGCGTATTTGCCCTCGTTCTACCAGTGTTTTCAACGCTTCGATTTTCTGTTGAGTACGCTCCATGAAACCAAAGTAGAGCGTTAAATTTTTCGGTTGCATTCCATTTAGATCACCGGCTAGGCTCACTACCGTAGAAAGTTTGCCATAGGGCCTCACAACTTTGATCGAGCGGCTGACGGTATCTCCCCCCACCGTATCGAATACCGCATCCACACCTTTTCCCTGGGTGAGGTTCAAAACTTCTTCTTCAAAACGAACCTTTTGATAATCAATGACTTCATCCGCCCCTAAACTTCGAATCAGTTCATGGTTAACAGTTCTTCCTGTGGCCAAGACTCTCGCTCCGGCAGCTTTCGCCAACTGAACGGCAAAGTTACCCACGCCGCCAGCCCCCGCATGTACCAATACCGTATCGCCTACCTTGGTTTGGAAAAAGGTGACTATGGTATCGTAAGCTGTAATGGCGGCTAAGGGGAGGCTTGCCGCTTCCACCCACGAAAGTTTTTTCGGTTTCAAAGCCAAAATCTCTTCGTCTTCGACATGATACTGAGCATAAGTTCCTTGGCGCCCAAAAATCCTTGCACTGTAAAAAACCTCATCCCCAGGTTGAAATCTGGTAACTTGATTACCTACAGCTTCAACTACTCCAGCAGCGTCATACCCCAAGATCGCCGGCATGGGGACACCAGCCCAGGAACCATGTTCGCGAATCTTGTAATCCACCGGGTTCAATGAGGCCGCCATCACCTTGACTAAGACTTGTTTCGGACCTGGTTCAGGCTTAGGCATAGTGGCCAGCTCTAGGTTTTCGGCTGAGCCAAAGGCCCGGATAATCATAGCTTTCATAGTTACTCCTTCTCACA
>JAJXWL010000162.1 GCA_021781625.1 bacterium | reverse complement strand
GACGCATTCGTCATGGCTCACCGCTGGCCGATAGACTTTTGGCCGTCTCAGAGCATCGTAAACGTCGACCAGGGCCATGACTCGGCCTTCCCAGGGAATCTCATCTCCCGAAATCTGGAAGGGGTACCCCGTCCCGTTCCAACACTCATGGTGCGAAATCACCATATTTCGGGCTATGCCTAAAAAAGATGAAAAAGGCAAACGTTCTTCTGCCGAACGCAAAAAGGCTTCGCCCTGCACACAATGCGTCTGCATCAGCTGGCGTTCTTCCACCGTCAGGGGGCCATTTTTGAGAAAAATCTCGGAGGGAAGAAACAGTTTGCCAATATCGTGCAAGGGACTCGCCCTGACCACAGCACGGCAAAAATGTTGGGTTAAAACTTCCGGTGCCGTTTTTTGTTCGCTAAGTTCTTCAAGAAGCAATTGAGTATACAAACGCACGTTTTTAGCATGCCCGGCGTCTGGGGAACCGCGAAATTCCGCATATTCCACCAAAACCTCCGTCAAAGCCTCGGTTGTTCGCCGGTCAGCCTCATGCTTTCGTTTTAAAACTTTGAACTTTCTCCACAACACCAACAGGGACACAAACGCGGTAATCAGAAAAGTTGCACACACCGTAAGAATAGTCTCGAGCATCTGGCCCCTCCACAACAAAATTATGGAGGGCAATCTTTAATCCGTAAAGGTGGTGAAAGTTAAAAAACTCTCTGCCCCTTAGCGTTGGTGCGGCCATCACCTTTTTGGCTGAAAGCGTTTTTGTCGGTCACTGACACTTTTTCGCATCACCAGGGCCAAAAGCCCCGCCACGAACGGTAAGCTTACGGCCAAGCCGACGGCCGAGAACAAGCCCAAGTGATCCGCTAACCCGCCGATTCCTATAACGCCCAAGGCACCGATGCCATTGGCAAACCCCATACTTAACCCCGTGGCCATAGCTTTATGGTGCGGGAGCGTTTCTTGAGCCGCTACAATCGTGACAGAAAAATTGGCCAATAAGGCGGCTCCGGCCAGCCCCAAAAGGACAACACTGAATCCCCCCGAGGTGACCAAGAAACCCCAGAAAAGCGCGGAGGCTGCCATCAGCGAAATGACAATCACGGGTTTGCGTCCCCAGCGGTCTGAAAACCAGCCGCCAAAAAGCCCCCCCACGGCCCCCGTCAAAAGCATTAACCCGGTCAAACGCCCAGAGTCGATTTGACTTACGCCTTTGGCATGGAAAAACAGGGGTAACAGTGTCAAAAGCCCCGTGTAAGCGGCCGCACGGAGGGCAATGACTCCCAATACGACGGCCAAGTCACGCCGAGCATGAAAAATCGAACTAGCGACTTCTTTTAAAGTATAGCTTTGGGCAGAGGGCTTCAGCTTGGGTAAGAAGAAAAACAACAAGCCTGCGGTGAGCACACCAGGAATCCACAGCAAGGTGCTGGCGGCAATCCCCCCCGCTTGAAACAACGGAACCAGAAGAAGGGGGGCTAGAGCAAAGCCCAAGTTTCCTGCCGAAACAAAAAAAGATTGATAGACCGCTTTACGATGAACACTGAGTCCATTAACAAGTGAAGAAGCCGGGGGATGAAAGGCTGAGGTCCCCAAACCCGCCGTCGCCGCCAAGACCACCATCAGGGGAAAACTGCCAGCCACACCGGTTAAGCTCAAAAACACGGACATCCACAAAGTGCCCAGGTAGATCAGCCACGAACGCCCCTTGGCATCCACAAAATACCCAAAAATGGGTTGAAAGAGCGACGAAGAGATGTTGAATGAAGCAACCAATATCGCGGCTTGGGTTGCCGTAAACCCTGGCATCAGGACCAGTAAAAACGGCAACAACTGGGGCAAAAAGTTGCTGTACATATCGTTGAGCATGTGTGCTGTCGAAGTTATGGTCAGACTGAATACCCCACCCCGGCTTCGGGGTAGTGTCGTATCGCTCATAAATTCTCCTTGTGCTGAAGTGCTTCCAGCCGCTCAAAAAAAACCTGCAGGTTAGCTTGCCGTTGGCGAAGTTCTTCCGCTTGTAACGTCAAAGCGGTTCGACCTGCCGAGGTTAAAGCGTAAACCTTTCGGGGAGCACCGTTTTCGGTGCTATCCCATTCGCCTCGAATCAATCCTTCCGCCTCAAGTGTTTGTAAGGCTCTGTACAGTCCGGCACTATCCGCGTAACAAAAAGGAAGTTCCTTTTCCATCTTCGCTAATAATGCGGCACCATGCAGTGGAGTCTCCGCTAAAAACAACAGGAGGAATGCCGGCATATGGCGGCCATTTTTTCTCATTTCGATAAGAATATACTGTCAAATGCAGTTAACTGTCAAATGCAGTATAGTATCAATAACAGGTTACTTGACGCTGAAAAAGCTCCGTCTTACCCTGGGGCATGGACTTACAGAGAAAAGCTACCCTTTTTCAAGAAATTGCGGCCAATAGCCAGTGCACTTTTGTCAAAGCGGGGGGACCTGGAGGACAAAACGTCAACAAGCTGAATACGAAAGTTTGGCTCACCCTCCCCCTAGCCTCGCTGAAAGTTTTACGTCCCGAAGAACGACTTCTCATCCAAGAGCGGCTGAGTTCCCGCCTTAAAGAAGGTTGTCTTTCTTTAGCGGCACAGGAACATCGCACCCAAGACCTGAACCGATCGGCCGCCTTAGACAAAGCTCTGAACCTAATTCTAGAGGCCCTAAAAATTCGCCCACCGCGCAAAGCCACTCAAAAAACTCGCTCTTCTCAAGAAAAGCGACTTCAAACCAAACGGCTGAGAAGCCTCGTCAAAAGTAACCGCCGTTCAGACTTTAGTTAGCTTCGATTAACTCGCTGTGGTAAACCGCCGGACTTTTCGGGTCGTCGTCATCTCTAAGGGGGTATCCAATAGGGTGAAACGGTCGATTTTCTGATACGGTAGAAGGGTTCGGTTCACCTGAGCCACAATCTCGCTCACCGCTGAATTGACCACAGCGGGGATTTCACTCGGGGCTTTACCCTGCGACCAGAGTTTAACACTTTCAGGATTCGGAAAAATTAAGGCTTCAATGCCTTCCACTTTCTTTTCACGGTCTTTCAACCAACCTCTGACTAAGATTTGCTCAATTTCGGCATGAGTTTGAAAGGCATACTCGATCTCTTCGGGGTAAACATTTTTTCCGCCTTCCGAAACGATGAGCGATTTGGCTCGTCCCGTCAGGTAAAGGTAGTTTTCCTCATCCATACGGCCCACATCACCTGTTCTTAGCCATCCCTCTTGGAGGACTTCTGCCGTCGCTTCGGGGTCGCGGAAGTACCCTTTCATAATCATGGGCCCTTTGACAACGAGTTCGCCCTGACCTTGAGCATCGACATCCCGCAAACGGGCTTCTACCCCGGGGAGAATTCTTCCGACAGAGTTTTCTTTGTATTTTGTCACAGGATTTAACGCCAAAATCGGCGATGTTTCGGTCAGTCCGTAGCCTTGCACAAAATCCAGACCCAATTCATTCAAGCGGCGAAAAACCTTGGGGGCTAAAGGCCCACCGCCCGAGATACAGACGCGAAGGGATGCCAGACCAGCTTGTTCCAGCAACGACCGAAACCACTTTCGCCCAGGGTTTTGCCCTGTAGTTTTTTTCACCACACCCGATAGCTTCATCAAAGCTCTCACTGACCACCAAACAAAAAGGCCTTTTTTGCGCACCGCTTGAAGCAAGCCATCCAAGAGCTTATTGAATAATAACGGAACCGCCAAGAACATCGTTACCCCACCCCTTTTGAGGTCGTGCAAGACGGCGCTGATGGCGAGCTTTTCGGCAAACAGCAAAGAAGCTCCCACCGAAACGGCTTCTAAGAATACGGCCAACAACGTGTAAGCATGGTGGAGCGGTAAAAGCGCATAAAACACATCCTCGGCCGAAATACTGAGCAACTTTTGCGCTAAGAGGCAGTCGCTGGTCAGATTCTCGTGTGTTAGCATCACCCCTTTGGGGTGGCCTGTGGTACCGCTAGTAAATAAGATCGCCGCCGTATCGTCAGGCTTGTGAGGTCCCATCGTTTCCAGCGGCGGGGGTAGTTCCGAGTCCAGGGAAAGGGCTGGAATATCTTTTAATAAAGAAAGAACACCGCTGGAATCGGAATCATGGACAAAAAGTCGGCATTCCCCTGCATGAGCCAATTTGACCGCATCGGTGTCGGAGATTTGGGAGTCTAAGGGAACAATGACGGCCCCCACCTGAACACAACCTAAAAAGGCCAACACCCAAGAAGGTGAGTTTTTTCCCCGCAAGGCAACCGATTGTCCAGGTCGAATGCCCCGTTGCACGAAGAGAGCCCCCCAACGGTGACAAAGCACCCGGGCTTCGGCGTAGGTAATGATTTTCTTTTCGGACTCTATAAAAACTGTGAGAAACGGTCGGTCGGGGTGTGCCTTTACCGTGGTCTCGAACAGCTCGCTTAACGTCGGCCAGTGAGTATTCTGCGGCATAACCCCAATTATAGGTGTCGAAAGAATGAACCGTCAATTCCATTGACGCCCGGAAGGGGATGAGATACTTTTTATCCATGAAAAGCCGAAGTAAACTCTTTCTAGTTCTGGGTGTTTTTGCCCTGCCCCTGTTGGTCATGTGGGGTGATTTGTTGCTCAATGCCTTAGGTGGCGCTGGATACCTTAAGCTGGGAATGTGGTGGTTTTAACAACTCCCAGCCGCCTACGAGACGCGGCTGGGGTGGTTCAGAGATGCTTTCAATTTTCTTAAGAGATTTGTGACAACCGAATCGGCTTAGGGTCTAAATTCTCACCAATTTGTTCGCCGAGTTGAGACAACAAGTCCTTTGACTTTCCGCTTAGGCCTGTGGGGACTTCCACATGGATCTTAATGTACAGGTCGCCTCGCTTGCCGTTCATGTGCAGGTAAGGAACACCGGCATCTTTAATGCGGAACATTTTTCCGTTTTGGGTTCCGGCAGGAACCTTCAATTTGAGCTTTTTATCGTCCAAAGTCGTCACATTGACCTCGGTTCCCAAAGCCGCTTGAACAATCGTCAAAGGAATCATGCAGTAAAGATCATTCCCGTTT
>JAJXWL010000161.1 GCA_021781625.1 bacterium | reverse complement strand
TAAACTGGATGGCAAATTCTGAGCATTCCCGGTGTCTGGAGCAAACGAAAAGATGACCTGTCCCTTTTCGGGAGCATTGAGATTTGAAGCCGTAGTTTCAAACTCTAACCCTGGTTCAAAACTGTTTCCGGTACGTTGAGCAAAGTTTTTACGAATTTTAAAGTCTGGTGTGGGCCAATCATAGGCAAAAGCCTGCGAAAGACAGAGGCCAACAAAGAAGAAGCTAAAAAATAGCGAGTAAGGAAGGGCTTTTTTCATTGAAGTTCCCTTTTCATGATCAAAACAAATTGATCTGCGACGAGAATAATCCGGTTACCTTCTTGAAAGAGCAAGGCATGTTGGGCCTGAAAGGGGGAAAATAACAAAGCTCGTCCCGAGGTGGACCAAACATGCAGTATACTTGCCGTTCCCCCACCAGTGACAGAAGTCATAAGCCCCATGGAATTGTCATAAATCAGGGATTTCAGTTGCCCCTGAAGCGGCATCACAGCCTCGTGGTCGGATTTCAGATTGAGAAGATGAAAATCTTGTTGTGATACAAAATAGGCCCAACGATCCCCGCCCAAAAAGCCCAAGGGCGTAGGATAGGGCTTTTGATCAGACAACTCTTGGTGAAATATGGGATGAAACTCGTTGGAACCCCGTTCTAAGACCAAAAACCGTTTCGGTAACATTCCCGAAAGCAAGAGGATGTGCTTTTCATCAGAAGAAATTGCCGTGTTGTAAATAACAGGGTATTGACTGCCCCCCGGGTTAAAGGAACCTCGAGTGGTCCCTGTCTTATCATAAACAGAGATCCGTCCATCGAGAGAACCAACAACCGTGAGCGTCGGACCGGCCGCAAGGGCCGTGATGATACTCGTTCGATCTTTGCTCCAAAGCTTATTTCCCTTCAAGTCGTATTCTGTTACCCCTAAACGGTCATTGTTAAAGGTATAAAAGCGTTGTCCCAACCAGTAGGGATACTGCTTACCAGAAAGATGGAACAAAGGACCAGAAGCAGAAGTGACCATGGTTTGATCTGAAGTCTCATCATACCAGGCATCATTCACCCCCGAAACCGCTTCTAAGGTTCTGGCTGGGCGAAAAAACACGGGCTCCCCCTCTTTGGTTAAGCCAACAACATTTTGTCCAACCAGAATTAACCGCTCGTAAGAGGTTTGAGAATCCGGGGGTAACGAGGTCATCGAAACAGCCTTGAGAGGAACAAGGAAACTATCTTTTCCTAAGGCCCGAGGAAAAACCAAAAGGTAGATCAAAATACAAAGGAGAATTAAAATGAGCCACAAGGCATTTTTATTTTTTTCTCGAGAACTGGAATAACCAAAATAGGACATAGACCCAAGAATACCGGTCGCTCACCCCCCTGTCAATTCTGAACAGGACGGCGTTTTTGATCACTTTCGAGTTTCTGCTCCCAGATCTCAATCTTTTTTCGAACGTTTTCAAAGTCCGCATGGTGATTCAAAGCTTGGTGCAATAACTTCAGGGCATTGAGGTAACGAATTGCCATGCGAAAATCATCTGAACGCAAGGTCGAAAGTTCATAACGTTCACGGTATTTTAAGGCGCTTTGTTCGAGCAACTTTAAGGCTAAATTGACGTGTTGGACAGTAACTTCGTAAGCTTCCGCCTGAGTATCCATGTTTTGAAAAAGGGTTTTCGCTTGCAAAAGGTTTTTGACCACAGTGGCAAACCTGGCTTCCAGTTCAACAAAAGCCCATTTCCACTTGGTATTATCACCATAACCGTCCACCACCGACTGCAAGGCAAAACCAGTTTTCACAATCAATCGCCAACGTTGAGCATAGTCCAACGAACTCACTAAAGAGAGCTTAGCTTCCAGTTCAGACCAGGGAGTATCTATGGAATTGGTTACTACCTGTTCTAAATATATGATGACCTTGTACGCAACTTTTCTGGCCTCATTCAGAAAACCTTCATTTTTTACATTGAGAAGGGTAACCGAAAGCTCATTCATCACCACATAGTACGAAAGAATATTCAAATTTTCTTCGGCAAGACGAATTTTCTTAAATTCAACACCGGTCGTATCTCTTTCGATGACTTGGAGGATGAGGTTTTCACGGTTTTGAAAGTCTTCAATGGCTTTCTTATAAACCTGAATCGCGTCCAGGTACCGTTTTCGCGCGTCAATACCGACTTTCGCCATCTTTACCCGCCTTACTTGCTGGAAGCAATCAGTTCACGGGCATGTTCAAGGCCCGCTGAACTTCCCCCTCCCGACAGCATTCTCGCGATTTCATGAACTCGTTCTTCACCCGAGATCACCTGAACCTGTGTTACCGTCCGTTCACCCAAAACCTGTTTTTCGATCTTGAGATGATGGTCAGCATACGCCGCTATCGAGGCCAAATGTGTCACACATAAAACCTGCTTTTGCTGCGATAGACGTTTGAGATAACGACCCAGGGACTTTCCGATCTCACCGCCGATCCCTGTGTCGATTTCATCAAATATAAGTATCGGTATTTGGTCAGCTTCACTTAAGATTGATTTTAAGGCTAACATGACGCGGGACAGTTCTCCCCCTGAAGCGGTTTCCCGCAAGGGTCTCAACGGCTCCCCCCAGTTGGCAGCCCATAAGAAATCTACTGAGTCCAAGCCCCAAATACTGCACAAGGGTTTACCTGAGTCCCCAATTTTTCGAGAAATGGCAATTTGAAACCGGGCCTTGGGCATACCTAAATCGGCCAGAGCTTCAACAACCTGAATTTCTAAGGCTTTGGCGGCCGCTTGACGTCTCTCGGAAATTGCCACAGCTTTTTGAATAACGAGACGTTCTTGCTCGGCGGTTTGATTGGCAAATTTTTCTGCCGAAGCACTAGAATCTTCCCACTGAGTCAACTTTTCTTCTGCAGAGGATAAGGTCCGGAGAACTTGCTCGACGCCCGGTCCGTAACGCTTTTCCAACCCGTGTAAAACAGCTAAGCGGTCATTCAGTTCTTCGAGCCGATTGGGATCGAATAATAAGCCCCTTCGGTAGGCGGCAAGACTTTCTTCCAGATCTTCCAGTTCATAAAAGACCGTCTCAAACCGCCTCAGACCTTCTTCCCAATTGGGATCAATCAACGCCACCGTTTCAAAACTAGGTTTAACTCGACGTAAAGCTGTGAGAACGGCTGAACGATCTTCGGAAAGAGTCGCTAATACCTCTGATAAGGCCCCATGTAAACGCTCGTGTTGGTCCAATTTGGCTTTTTCCAGTTTGAGAGTCTCTTCTTCGTCGGGCTGGGGATTCGCTTTTCGAATTTCTTGAATGATCCATCGACATTTTTCCATCTCGGCTTCGCGGGACTCTTGGGCTGAAAGAAATTCTTCCCACTCTCTTTTTCGACGGCTCAATTCTTGGAAGTCTGACGCAAAGGTTGTGAGTTCGGCTTCTAACTGACCAAACCGGTCCAAAAGTTTCCGTTGTTGGTCGGTCGAAAATAAAGACTGATGTTCATGCTGTCCATGCAAGTCAAACAAATACCCCGTTAATTCTTCTAATTGACTTCGTGTGAGAGGGGCTCCCCCCGCATAAATTGTTCCCCGTTTTTGGGGACGAATGACACGACGTAAAATGAGTGGTCCTTCCTCTAAGGGGATACTATTTTCACTTAACCAAGAGGTGAATTCTGAGGTCGGTGTCACCTCGAGGAGTCCCGAAACCGCAGCTTCCTCGGCACCGCTACGAATCACATCCGCTTCAGCACGGGTTCCCATCAACAAGCCTAAGGCTCCGATTAAGATGGATTTTCCCGCCCCAGTTTCTCCGGTGAGAATATTCAAGCCAGGCTTAAAGGGCACCTGAAGTTTATCAATGAGGGCGTAATTCTGAACATTTAGCTCGGTCAACATTTTGGTTTTATTCCCTCACTTTAATTCAGTTTGGTCCGTACAACTTCGTAGAAGGAACGCCGATCTGACTTGACCAACAAAGCTTTATACGGAAGTTTTTCCATTTCAAGAATATCGTCTTCTTGCAACGGAAAGGCTTCACGACCATCTACCGTAAGGGTAAGCGGAATTCTCTGTTTTGGCTTCACCGAAATACGAATTCTTTCATGACTAGGCAAAACTATCGACCGATGCGTCAAGGAATGCGGACAGATCGGTGTCAAAATTAAAGCGTCGGTTTCTGGATGAAGGATAGGGCCTCCTGCCGATAGGGAATACGCTGTGGAGCCGGTGGGGGTGGCGATGATCAGACCATCGGCCCGATACTCGCCTAAGAACGTCCCCGTCAGCTCAACATCTAAAACCACCATACGAGAACTTAGAGAACCACTGACTACACAGTCATTCAAGCTATTAAATTCAAAAAGGACTTCACCATGACGATAAACTTTTCCAGACAGCATCAACCGTTGAGAAAGCCCCAGCTCTCCTTTCAGGTATTTATCTAGTGTAGCTTCCCATTCTTCGCGAACTACTTCCGTGATAAAGCCCACGGTCCCCAAATTGATGCCCAATATAGGAACCGATTGGGCATGAACTAATCCACAAGCAAAAAGAACGGTGCCGTCGCCGCCTAAAACCACGGCTAAGTCAACTTCTGGCATTTGAGCGACGAGAGGAAATCCGCGATACCGTAAATCGTAGGTTTTCAAACCGCGCTGTTGCAAATAGGCAAGAATGGCGTCCGCATAGACAGCCGCGTCTTCTTTATCCAGGTTGGCAACGACAGCAACATTGCGGACAGGCATACGTGACTCCTCTGAAAAACCTCCTAAGGGAGGGTTGCTAACACCTTTCCTAAGGTTTCCTCTTCTTTGGCTGTTAAAACCACGGGGAGTGGAAAAATCAGGGTATGAAGGGCAAGATAGCGAGCGTTAGGACATTCGGCAAGGGGTGCTGCCGAAACAGGGAAAGCGGCTCGACATTCTACCCCCTTGCGTTCAGCGTAAGCTTGAGCTTCACGAGCACCTTGCACGAGAATTAATGAAAACCAAGGGGGGACGATGTCGGCATCACCCTCTTGATGAGGTTGTCGATGACTTTTTGCTAACTTTTGAAATAACCTACCCCGATGTTCCTTGCGTTTTTCGGCAAACTCCTCTTTTTGAGGCCATAAACCTAAAGCCAGCGCGGCGTTGGGAGGAGGTAATAAA
>JAJXWL010000160.1 GCA_021781625.1 bacterium | reverse complement strand
TTCTTCTGGGCAACGCCCAGATTTACCGCAAAATTATTTAAGGCCTGTGGTAAAGGTCAAGGCTCGACCTCGGAGCATGACCTGGTTCATTCCCTCTAAGCCGGGAATATTTCCGCTGACTTGGTAGATCAAATCGGAAAGGTCGGCCGCGGTTCCCAAGTAGAACACTTGATACCGCGATTCTCTCGACGAAGCCGAAACTAAGGTCAGCAGTTTAACTCGTTCAGAAAGTTTCCGTCGAAACTCACTCATCAGGCGGGGATCGCTTGTGTTTTGCAACACGAGGTCATATTTTAAGCCCCGAACCAAGGTTTTGGCCAATTGGGCTTTCACCTGGGCTACCGCAACCGGCATTGCTTGCCAGACGGAAGCCTCAATCGCTCGCGTTTCGGCATCTAAGGTTCCCGATGGACTGACCGTTTGGGGACTATTAAAGGGTGTAGAACCCAAAAGTTCGCCGGTTGAAGGGTCAAAACACTTGATAAGCAGGTTAACTTGCCCCACCCACAACCCTCCCGATTTGCCCCCGGTGGCATTCACCGACAATTCAATATAGACCCCAGCATTCAACTTTTGGGCCACATATTGAATATAACTGCCTGTTCCCCCGGTTTCTTCTTGATAAACCTTCATGTCTTCGGCTTTATTTTTTTCGACCTGTGCCAGGTCGACCGCATCATAACCGTTCGAGGTCAACCAACGGTTCGCCTGTGTTGCTCCTGCCTGTTCGACACTTTTTGCGGCCGAAGAGGTTTCGTTCCAGTACACCATGTAGGTCAGCGTATCGATATACTGGCGAATAAAACGTTGCTCCTGCGGGGTTGCTGAGCCACCGAAGTCGGCAGACGTTGCCGCAAGTGCTGCAGTCGTTGGTGCCGACGCCGAGGCGGAGTCAGGAGGCAATGCTCCCATCGCATTTGCCGTGGGTGTACCCGCTGCTCCAGGCCACAAAATATTATTGGCTTGTAAAACTTGCTTAACCACAGAACGTTGGACCGGGATTTGAATTGAATAAAACCAGGACCCCGAAGCTGAATCGAGACCCTTGGCTATCGTAACCATATCCTCGGCTTTAACAAACTGGTTGGGATTATCTGTAGAAAAAATCACCGTTTTGAGTGAATCCTTGTAGAAGTCATAGCGATCGCCCAGCAAATCGTGCAGGTATTGATCGACGGCATTCAGTTTCGCCTTGTTCATTGCGGCCAGTGGGGACTGATCCCGTCCCGATCCTTGGTACACCCCATCAGGAAGGGCACCCGATACCGCCTGCGGCGCCGAAGCGCACGAAACAAAGCTCAGGACTATTAAAAACGCCAGAAAGCTACGCAACTTTTTCAAACCAGCCTCCCCTCTTCACTATAGCTCAAAATCTCTCGGTTTCAAGAAGAATGGGCAAAATCCTGTCACTTTGTCGAGCCTTTGCCCCCTATTATCACGGTTTTCTTTTATGGTAAATTTGCTTTTAAGGACAAATCTGTGAAGCCTACTCGCGCTGTGATTCACCTTCAACATCTTGACCATAACCTCTCTGTGGCTCGCCAGCTGGCGCCCCAAGCCAGGATTTGCGCTCCCGTCAAAGCTAACGCCTACGGGCACGGTGCGGTTGAGGTGGCCCGCCGCCTCAAAGAGCTGGGAGTCGAAGCCCTGGGTGTGGCGAGTCCCGACGAGGGGAACCAACTGCGTTTAGCGGGAATCAAAGGCCCGCTGATCCTCTTCGGGGCTGTCAACAAAGGGCAAATTGCTGACGCCCTTGAGGCGGACCTACAACCTTTTTTGTTTGACGCGGAAAGAATCCGTGCTTGGGGAACGCTGGCCCGCGCCACTCATAAAACGGTCAAAGTTCACCTCAAGGTCGATACTGGTATGGGTCGTCTGGGTTGCCCGCCCGAAGAGGCCGCCCGTTTAGCGCGGCAAATCGTCCACGAACAAGGTCTAGAACTCGAGGGGCTTTGTACCCACTTGGCCTCCTCGGATGGGCCTGGTCCTTTGAGTGTTCCCGAACAATTAGAACGGTTTAACCTCGCTCGCCAAGCCTTGGCAGACGAGGGGTTAAAGCCCCGGCTGGTTCATGCCGCCAATTCCGGGGCGCTTATCGATTGGCCTGAGGCTCATTTTGATATGGTCAGGCCGGGGATCGCCCTCTACGGCTACCCGTCACCAGCGCAAAAACAACCTAACCCTGGGTTTCTTCCTCTTTTGGAGTGGCGGTCTGAAGTGGTGTTTGTCAAAGAGGTCCCCGCAGGGACCACGATTTCGTATGGCTCAAAGTATGTTACGAAAGAACGGACAAAAATCGCTACGATTCCCGTCGGGTACGCCGACGGTTGGCGGCGGTCGTTGACCAATAGCCTTATTCGCGTGGGTGATGAACAGGCCCGAGTGGTCGGTACGATTTGCATGGATCAATTCATGGTCGACCTAGGTCCCACTTCTCTTGTCAAAGAAGGGGACCCCGTGGTTCTGCTTGACCCTTGGACTGACACAATGAACGCTCAAGCGCGGGCCGGAAGTGCGGGAACGATACCCTATGAAATTTTATGCGGGATCAGCGCCCGAGTTCCAAGGGAGTTTCGCTAACCCCACCAAGCAGGCGTGCTTCGTCTAAAAGGATTGCGCGAAGCTCGGGGAATTGGCGAGCATAGCGAAGCGTCGCTTGAAAGAAGCCTGGTAAATCGCCCGTATCGAGACGTTCGCCCTCGGCGGGGTGAAAAACAACCTTGTTTTGTTTCATCATCTGTTCCAAGGCGTAAACATGAAAGTACTCGCCGGTGGTGTGCTTTTTCCAACCTTCTGCTAAGTGATCAAAAAACTCAGGAAGGTAGAGGTAGCGACCCAAGGAGGCTTCAACGCTTGGCTCGGTACCAGGTGCCGGCTTTTCAATAATCCCTTGCACGTGCTTGCCATCGGGGGCAAGCTTCAAGACACCGTAACGCTCTAAGTGAGGCGGGTTATGCAACGAGGCGAGCACACAACACGAGGTTTCTTTCCACGCTTGAATCAGCTGAGCCGTTAGGGGAACGTCGCCAAAATGCAGATCGTCCGGGTAGGCTACCACTGCCGGTTCCTTATCTAAAAACGGTTTAACTTGCAGCAGGGCGTGACCGGTTCCCTTCATCTCTTGCTGTCGGACAAAGGTAAAGTGCGCCTCGTAAGGGCGGATGGCTTCTAACTTTTTAACCGCCCCCTCGGCTTGAAAGAGGGCTTCCAACTCGACTTCGCGGTCAAGGTAATCTTCTAAAACACGTTTACGACGCGAGGTAATCACGATAATATCGGTTATACCGCTGGCAATAAACTCTTCGACAATAAAGCTTATCGAGGGTTTATTCAAAAGGGGCAACATTTCTTTGGGGAGAGTTTTCGTTACGGGCAGGAAGCGGGTTCCGTAACCTGCCGCGACAATGATACCTTTCATGGGTGACGATCTTACCCTAACGCGGAAGTCCGGGCAAGTCGAAACGCCTTGCTCTAGCATAAAGGAAACTGATATGACGCTTTTAAACCAGCCGCAAAAACCCCTCAAAATAATCCTGACGCTTTCCTTGTGGGGAATCCTTTTTTCCGCCTTCACCTCTTGTTCCCTTTCTTCGGTGATAACCGTCCACAAGGACAATTCGGCAGACGTCGCGGTAACCGTGGCTTGGAAAAAGCCACTATCAGCGTACTGGAGCGATCTGCGAGAGCTCGACGCCAGCCTCCCCCCACAACCTCTCGAGGCTGACGCTGTACGTTCAGCCCTAGACAAAGCCAGCAACCTCGACGCGAGCCCTTTGCAAAACCCGCAGGTTCAGGAAGGCCAGCGCTCGGTCAACTTGTCGTTTCACTGGTCAGCGACCCCAAAAACTAACGTCTGGGGCCTTGAGCTTACCCCCACCTCCACTGGGGACACGCTGAGTCTAACGTGGAACCGTCAAACCCTTGAGCGTTGGCTGAACACCACCACCTATGCCCGTTCTGAGGCGCTGTCTGCTTTGCTCCCCGACAGTAAAACTACCCAGGTCCAGCTAGCCAACAACCTAGCCTATGCCTTAGGCTCGTATTCTGACAATGCACAGGCTTTAGTGGAAGGCTCCGTTGTTCAGTTGGTTTTTAACCTCCCACGCCCTGTTAAAAGTCTTGAGGGTAACGCCAGCTATCAGGGCAAGGTGGTGACCTGCCGTTGGCCTTTAACGGATTTTCTCACCCAGAATGAAACATTAACAGTGACATATTAAACAGGGACATATTAGTTCCGTTTAAGTTCCTAAGAGAGCAAGGAGGGCGTTATGCAAAAAAGAAAACTAGGCACTCAGGGGCTAGAGGTATCAGCCATAGGCTTAGGGTGTATGGGCATGAGCCAATCGTACGGGCCCGCAGACGAAAAAGAATCGATCGCGGTGCTTCATCGAGCTCTCGAGCTGGGCTGTACGTTTTTCGATACGGCGGAGGCCTACGGCCCTTTTGCCAACGAGGAGCTTCTTGGCAAAGCCTTGAAAGGGAAACGGGAGCAGGCTGTTCTAGCAACCAAGTTTGGTTTTCAAATTGAAAACGGACAACGGGCGGGGGGCGCTTTAAACAGCCGTCCTGAACACATCCGCCAGGTTGTCGACGCTTCGCTCAAACGTTTAGCCACCGACCATATTGACCTTTTATACCAGCATCGTGTTGACCCGGCCGTTCCGATTGAAGAGGTAGCCGGCACTGTCGGTGACCTTGTGCGGGATGGAAAGGTGAGGTTTTTGGGCCTTTCAGAAGCTGGCATTTCGAATATTCGCCGTGCTCACGCAGAGTTTCCGGTATCGGCCCTGCAAAGTGAGTTTTCCTTGTGGGAACGAAATCTTGAGGCAGAGCTTCTGCCCTTTTTGAGAACCTTCGGGATTGGTTTAGTACCGTTTTCCCCCTTAGGCCGGGGGTTCTTAACGGGCGAAGTCAAACGAGCCGAAGAGTATCCCGAAGGCGATTTTCGAAGAGGCGACCCCCGTTACCAAGGGGAAAACTTTGATCGGAACCGACAAGCGGCACAAACCGTGCGAGACGTCGCGGAAGAACTAGCCAAAACCCCAGCGCAAATCGCCCTAGCCTGGGTGCTAGCTCAGGGCAACGACATTGTGCCCATCCCCGGCACCAAACGCCTCAAATATCTTGAAGAAAA
>JAJXWL010000159.1 GCA_021781625.1 bacterium | reverse complement strand
TTCAATACCTTGGACTATTTTTTCTAATTCATCGTGTGCCGACACTAAAATTACGGGTATATTGCGCAAATTGGTATCGGCTTTCATGCGGCGGAGAACTTCGTAACCGTCCATTTCTGGCATGACAATATCGAGAAGTACTAAGTCAAAGGATTTTGAAGAAAGCAATTCTAGGGCTTTCATGCCACTTTCTGCCAACTCTACAGTGTGTCCCTGCTGTTGCAGACTAAGAGACATCTTTAATCGATTGGGGAGAAAGTCATCCACAATAAGTATATTCCCCAGCTCATGAGCCATTTCTTGCTCCTTGTATGTATTTTAGAAGCATTTCTTTGGCCTTGTCAAAACTATTGTCAACTTGAGAGATTAAAATAGGAATTTCTGAAAAGTTGCTGTCTTTGGCTATTTGTTCAATATCTTTACCTAATTCGGACAAGTGACTAGCCCCAAAATCTCGCGCCGTGGATTTGAGCGTGTGTGCCGCTCGTTGTAGCCTTGCTGCGTCCATGGTGGTATGAGCTGTGTGAAGCTCCCTTAGCAACGAAGGAGTTTCCGAAAGAAAACTGTCGACAAGAATTTGGAAATTTTCTGGATTATTTCCGACAAGCTCTTGAATGTTTTTTAAACCCTCAGGGTCAAAGTATGTCAGCTCTTGGGTAGAGGGTTCTTCGAGAACGGCAGGGGGGGTAGAGGCAATCGTTGTCGAAGCACATTTATTCAAGGCCTCGATGAGCTCCTGCAAACGAATGGGCTTGGCAATAAAATCATTCATTCCAGCTTCCATACAAGCCTCATAGTCACCTTTTGAGGCATTTGCGGTCATTGCCACGATTCGGGGGCGTTCGTTGACCGGCCATCTTTGACAAATTTGTCTTGTGGCTTCTAGACCATCCATCTCGGGCATTTGCATATCCATTAAAATGACATCATAAGTTTGTCGTTCCAGTGCGGCGAGGACCTCTTTACCGTTTGCGGCAGAGTCAGCCAAGTAGCCTAACCTTTCTAAGGTGAGCAAGGCTAGCTTTTTATTCGTCGGGTTATCTTCTGCTAACAATATTTTCAAAGGCAAGCGTTGGGCCATGGTGTGATCGAACAAAGCTGTACTGGGCAAAGTTGCGGTTTCTGGTTGAGACGTAACAAAGGTGTCGACCAAGGCATTGTACAACTGCGAAGACCGTATAGGTTTTAGGAGTATGGGGAGGGACGGGCTAACTTGAGGAAGGACTTCAGGATTACTGGAACTTAAGATCACTAAGGGTAAGGTTTTTTCGTCATAGAGTTTGCGAATTTCTTGACTTAACTCGAGGCCGTTCATTTCAGGCATCTGAAAGTCGATAAAACCAATATCATAGTGTTCGCCTCGAGAAAAGGACTCTAAGGCTTCTTGGGGGTTTTGAAAGGTTTGCGGTACCATACCCCAAGAGGAAAACTGTTGGGATAATACTTGTAAATTTTGTATTCGGTCATCGACAACTAAAACCCTTTTACCCTTCAACTCGATATGAGCATGTTTTAGAAAATCTCTTTTAGGAAGGTCTATAGGTTGTGTCTTGATGGTAAAAACAAACTCACTGCCTTCCCCGGGAATCCCTGTACTGTGAACGGAAATGCTGCCGCCTAAGAGTTCACATAGTTTTTGACTTATGGCGAGTCCTAAGCCCGTCCCACCAAAACGGCGGCTGATGGAATTATCGGCTTGTTGAAAAGATTGGAAGAGAAGGGGAATCCGTTCGGGAGGTATACCAATCCCAGTATCCTGGACGGAGAACCTTAAAAGATAGTCTTCGGGTTGGGAGTGTTCGGCAAGCGTAACGTGGAGGTGAACTGAACCATGGTTTGTAAATTTTAAACTGTTGCCAATTAAGTTCAACAAAATTTGTCGCAAGCGGCCTTCATCGCTGAGAATGGCGTCTGGTACTTCGGGCTCAATCAAGCAAGTGAGTTCAAGGAATTTTTCGGCCGCTTTTCCTGCTAGTAAACTTAAGGCTTCCTCTAAGGCTTCCCGAAGAGGAAAGGGGCGAATTTCCAAATCCACTTTACCAGATTCGATTTTTGAATAATCCAGAATGTCATTAATTACAGCAAGTAAGGCTTCTCCGCTGTTGCGAATAGTTAGGGCAAAATCTCGTTGTGTTGCTGTTAACTCGGTATCTAAAAGGAGCGTGGTCATACCAATGACCCCGTTCATCGGTGTTCGAATTTCGTGACTCATGGTGGCTAGAAAAGTTGTTTTTGCCCGGCTAGCCTCTTCAGCCTCACGTTGGGCTGCCGTACTTTCCATCCGGGCTCTTTGCAGTGAACGGTATTGTTGATCTTGATCACTTAAAAAATGCAAATAATAAATTCCTACAATCACTATGCCAAAGATCACAACGGCTATGGTGACAGTCAGACTGGCCAGATGGGGGAGTTCAGGAAAACCAAAACTAAAGACATGATATTGACTGAGTACGGTGAGGACTGTTCCAATCGGTATGATGACCATTAAGTGAATAATTGTTCGACGTTTTAAAAGACTCCCCATGGCCGTGTAGATTAAAGGGATGGCTAACATGGCGGCGATCTGAACTTCAGGAATCAGCATCGATAAAGTCGAACTGATGAAGGCAAGATACGAAGAAATAGCTATGGTCCACTGATTTAACTTTTGGTGTCGAACGAAAAATTCTAACAATAGGGCTATAACTGCTATAGGTAACAGGACAAAACCGTATATGAGAAACTGAGGGAAACGAGGTAGCAAAAACCAAAGAATTACCGTCAGAAGAAAGTTGGCTAGACTTGCAGGAATCAAGTAACGCGAAAGAGCTCTTGAAAAGGCCAATCTTCTCTCATCGTCAAGTTGATCAAGCACGTCTTCTTGCGAGGCTGTTGGCAAATCCATGTGTGCTCTATCTCCCCGTAGTATTATAGCCCAAAACTCTAAAAAATCAATCAGCTTCGAAAGCTTAGTCTCAACCAAACGGGTATTCCCGATGAATTTGAGCCGGGGGCCAATGTGCGGTTTATGAATATTGATGATAAAGCCGTGATCTCGTATTTAGTCAGTATTTACTACTCGGTGGCTATCCTTTCACCAGATGCCTTGACCGTCCTAGAAGACCTCGTCGTGTAAGATCATCGGCTCTCAGTAAACTTTGGGCTTACAGGCCGTGAGCTTTTTTAACGAGTTCTTCGGCTGTAAGCCAGTCGGTTAAACTGTCTCCGGGGGCTGCGGTTCGGCTCCGCTCCAGAAAAAGTTCGTACGCCTTGCTTTCAACCTCGCGAAGAAAGTCGTCCAAAGCCGGTGCTGAAGCTGATACGCTTTTCTTTTTGGCTGGGGCTTTTTTGGCAGGGGTTTTGGGGGCAGTTGACTTATTATTATCCATAAAAAAATCCTAACTCGCAGAACAAAGTCAGTCAAGGTTTTTGTGCCCATTAAAGAGCGCTTTGATCGTTTCTGCACGACGGTCTGCGATGACGTTGCGCTTGAGTTTCAAGGAGGCCGTTACTTCGAGGATGGGTTCAAAGGGACGTGGTAAGAGTTTGAATTGATAGATCCCCTCATAGGGTTTGAAACCATGACGGGGATGGATTAAAACCTGAATAATTTCGCGGACATATTCCAGAATCTGCGGGTTGTCGAGCAATTCCTCGCGATCCATGTACGAGATTTGTCTGGCTCGGGCGAGTTCTTCCATGAGTTCAAAGTTGGGAACGATCAAGGCTCCCAGAAACTTTTGATCCTGACCAACGACCATGACTTGATCTATGAAATCGGACTGTAAGAGGCGCTGTTCAAGAGGATCGGGTTCAACATTTTCGCCGCCTAAAAGAACGATCGTGTCCTTTGAGCGTCCCACGAGTCGTAATTCGTGTCGAACGGTGGCTACCGCCAAATCACCTGTATTGAGCCAACCGTTTACCAGAACTTGAGCTGTAAGTTCAGGACGTTTGTAATATCCCAGCATGACTTGCGGTGTCTTCACCCAAAGCTCTCCCTTGTGCCCAGGGGGGAGAACTTTACCCGTGCCCTCTTCACGGATTTCAAATCGAATATCGCGAAGAAGAGGGCCAACAGTCCCCGAAACAGGACGTCGGCGCAGTCGAACCGAAAGAACGGGGGCTGTTTCGGTCAAGCCATAACCTTCTAACACAAGAACCCCTACGGCACGAAAAAACGCATCCACATGACCCGGCAAGGCCCCGCCACCTGAAATGCCGGCAATAAACCGACCCCCCAGGAGATTCCTTAACTTACGAAAAATGAGGGCATCTCCCAAAACATGAAAAGGCCAAAGAGCCAGCCAGGGGAGTATGGCGCTAATTTGACTAGCCAAGGGCCAATAAGGAGAAAATTGTGGCCAGCGGTCCCATACTTTGTCACGATAGTCGGCATAGTTGGTACCCACCTCTATGAAAAAGTCAAAAATGCGGCGGATCAACCGACCTTGAGCTTTCATGTTCCTCAGGATGGAGGCCCGAATACTTTCCCAAATTCGGGGGACCGAGATGAACCAGGTTGGTTTAATCGCCGCCATGTCATCGAGCATGACTTTACCAACTGGCTTGGAATAACTGATGGAAGCGCCTCCCCCTAGAACGATGTATTCGATGGCTCGTTCATAAGCGTGCCAAATGGGCAAAACGCTGAGGAAGATATCCTGAGGTAACAGTTTGAGGATTTCTATGGCTCGTTCGACTTGAAATAAAAAAGCTCGATGGCTCAACATGACGCCCTTAGACTCTCCGGTTGTCCCCGAGGTATAGATAATGGTAGCTAAGTCATCTTCTTTTCCGGCGGAAACTTCAGCCTCAAAGAAAGCCGGGTTCTGGTGTTTCTTTTGCCGGCCTAGAGCCAAGACTTCGTCTAAGTTTAGGAGTTGGAGCGTGAAGGGGGCTCGACGATGTGAACCTAGAGAATTATCCAGGACAATCACCGTGTGAATCCTACCCAGGGTTGAAAGAGACAGCAGTTTTTCAAGCTGACCTTGATCTTCCACAAAAACAAGAGCACAGTCAGCGTGGGGTAAAATAAAAGTTAATTCATCTTTGGTAATATCAGAGCCTCGGGGCACATCAACGGCCCCTAAACTCAAAATGGCTAAGTCCGTAACCAACCACTCCGGCCGATTATCAGAAATAAGGGCTACATGACTGCCGCGTTGTAGCCCTAGAGC
>JAJXWL010000158.1 GCA_021781625.1 bacterium | reverse complement strand
CAGAGATCACGGCCGAGGTGCCTTGGAAGGTCTTGACCGTCTGACCAGTACTATTATGTACCGCAATGGTCCACGATACGAGAGCCGAAGCCCCTTTGAACTGCGGCAAGAACTGAATAAGCCCTTTCTTGCCAGGTAAAATGGGCGAGAAGGCGGAACGGCTCGTCGACAACAACACACCACGTTTTTGTGTGTCGATAATGACTTGGACAGGTGCTGAAGCCCCGGTGTTGCCTGCGGCGTCCTGGGCAAAAATTTCGTAGGTGTAAGTACCGTCCGGTTGGATAGAGCCATCGGCACCACGGCCGTCCCAGAGGTAGGTCGCATCAGCTTTAGACGGCCAACTCAGTGTCCGAATGATTTTTCCTTGGGAGTTTTTCAGAGTGCCGGTCCAAAGTTCTTCTGTTGAGGAGCTTTGATGAAAGGTGACCACACTTCGGGCGTCTGCCGAGCCGGGTGAAAACACCGGTTGTGCCACGGTGACGGTGGCGGTGGGTGGCGTGTTAATGATCTGGAAAGAAGAACTGACCGCGACGGGTTGGTTGCCGTTAGCATAATTGAGGGTCAAAACCCCTTTGTACGCCCCTTCAGGAAGGGCTGCACCATTATCGTTACGCCCGTCAAAGGTAATGGCTGTAGGAACAACTCCGGGACCTTGCAGAGTGCGAACCGTCTGTCCCTGGGGTGTTTGAACTGCTAAAGTCCAATCCGTCATCCCCTCGGTGACTTGAGGCTGGGGTTCAAAGACCAGGGTCTTGACCCCATTGCCAAAGGGGGCAAAGGCAGACCGGTCAAGGTTAAGGGCCGCAGGAGTTTGTATGGAATTCACAATGAGGTTATCGATAGGAATTTGTGTCCGGTTGCCGGCACGGTCCGAACCATCGAGAACATAATGGTAGACACCGTCTGGCACTAAAGCCCCAGCGTCATTTTTTCCGTCCCAGACTACCTGTTGAGGACTAGCGTCTTTCCATTGAAAGTGTCGTACCGGGTGATTGGCCGCATCATAAAACGTTCCAGTCCAGAGGTCTTCGAGGCTACCAGATTGGTTGATCACCAAAGTATTGCGGGGACCAAGGGGATTAAATTGCGTGTAAAGGGGGGACGCTGCCGCTTGGGGAGGGGTTAAGAGCAAAACCACAGTGCCGGCATCGTAGGTCTTACGGTTATTGTTATCATCCCAGGCCGTAATGGCGAGCTTGTAAGTCCCTTCAGGGGCAACTTGACCTGCATCGGTCATGCCGTTCCAAACCAAGGTAGGGGGCACCGAGACACCCTTTTGCATATAAAAAACGCGTTTCCAGAAGCCATCCCAATTGGGAGCCGGGGGAGGGGTTTCTTTATTTTGTATCGTGCGGATAATTTTTCCCGAAGGATCGGTAACCGTGAGCGTATAACCCATAACGTACCGATCGTCGGTGATGGTGACAGGAAGGTCCAGCTCATCTTGAATGCCGTCATTGTTAGGCGAAATGTACCAGGTCTTATTAGGAACCGTTACCACGGGTGGCGTGGTATCTTTGGTTCCTAAAGGGGCCCGGATTCCCGCTCCAAATGCCCAACTTCCCCCGGGGAGTCCCACCGCCGCTGTATCGACATTCACTTCGTGGGCACTGCCAAAGTTCGTGGCGAAATGCACACTCAATCCGAGAGATAGAGGAATAGAAGGGGCCAAACCTGAGGTGATTTCTTGTACATCGTAGGCAGTTCTGAGATTTACCGTGAGAATATGCTGGATGTCGAGAGAAGTACCTAAATCGACATACGCGTCCTGGACAGCCGGAAAGCCTAAGTCAGCTTGAACTCGCCATTGTAAACCGTTTTGATGGAACAACGTCCCTACTGCACCAAAGAGGGGGGTAAAAGGTGGCGGAACCGCAGAATTTTGCGGCAAGAGGTCGCCTTTTCCCATGTCTAAGAGTGCTGCCCCCCAACTGACCTCAGAAAAAGGGCCCACCTGACCTAAATGTTGGTACAGTCCCAAACTAAGTCCTAACCCCCAGGCGTTTGTGCCCAAACTGGAGTCTAAGCCAAGACCAAGGCTGGTACCGTCCCATATTTCTTTTGAAGCGGTAAGGGTTAGCCGACCGTTTTGCCCTAAATTGAAATGAGTATTTTGTAAATTGAGATAACTCGCGGCGGCACTAAAAACAGCCCACCGGGTAGGAACATCTACCCCCAGATTCAGGGCATTTCCGTAGTTGCCTTGAAAATCGGGAATTCCAAAATAGTTTCCTTCCCAGGTTAGTTGTTGATTTTCAGCGGCCAACGCGGGATTATAGCGTTCTGCTAAGGGTGTATCTTGACTGACGGCTTCACCACCCGCCGAGGCTATCGACGGTGAGGTCAGCGAGTTCACAAACGTCTGAGCCCTCAGCCAGGGAGAAGTCCAAAGAAACGAAAAAGCAAACAGGAATCCAACGAATGATCTGACACGGTGTTTTTTCATAGGAATCAACTGTAACCCCTTTGGAAGCAAAATGCTACACAGAAGTGTGAGTTACAGCAAGACAGGCGATTTGCTTAGTTTTTTTGCCAGTCGCCGACAACGGCGGGTTGTTGGACTAAAGCTTTGTGGCCACCCGCGTGTTCCATACCCCAATTCAGGTATAGGGCTCCTAAGGAGAGTCCCCCCCCAAAGCCTACCAGAACAATCTTATCACCTTTTTTAAAAAGGTTTTTGGCATGCGCTTCTGCAAGGGTAATGGGAATCGAGGCCCCCGCCGTATTGGCATATTTCTCGATGGTCGTATACGTTTTTTCAAGTGGTATACCTAAATCTTTGAGGCTGTGCCTAATGATATTGATATTCGCCTGATGGACAATCAGCCAGTCAATATCTGAAAGCTCTAGGCCGGCCTCTTGAACAACTTGACGGACACTAAAGGGGCAAGCTTGGGTTGCGAAGTTCCAAACTTCTCGGCCATTCATTTCAAACCGATGCATTTTCTGGGCTAAGGTCTCGGGAGAAGCGGGATGTCGGGAACCCCCGCCTAAATATCTAATGGCTCCGGCTCCTCGGCCGTCATTCTTTAAAAATGTTTTTTGAATACCCAGTTCTCCCGCCTGCTGACCCAGGACAACTGCCCCGGCCCCATCTCCGAAATAAACACAGGTTGTTCGGTCCGTCCAATCGAGAATTCTGGAATAGGTTTCTGCTCCGATGACAACGGCGCGACGATACTGCGGATTCGCCTGCATCATCGAGGAGGCCACCGTCATGGCATAGACAAAACCTGCACAAACGGCAGAAACATCAAAGGCCGCCGAATTGAGGGCACCCAACTTACCTTGAACAATGGCTGCGGTGGCTGGTTGAATCATATCGGGACTGGAAGTCGCCAAAATAATCAAATCGACTTCTTCGGGTTCAACCCCCGCATTGGCTAAAGCTTCTTGGGCGGCTTTTAAGGCTAAGTCAGAGGTAGCTTCGTGTGGGCCTGCGATACGGCGCTCACGGATTCCGACTTTGGTATAAATCCATTCGTCGGAGGTATCCACCATTCCCTCAAGCTCCTTGTTGGTCAGGACCCTGGACGGGAGATAATAACCGGTACCGATGATTCCTATACCCACAAAGGGCCTCCTTGGATGTTCACAGTAAAAGTAAGGAATTTCGTGCCCTTCGCCTAGTCGGAAACGGTCGAAGTCCTTTGAGGGAATACCTTAGTTAGATTTTAAGCAAAAACTATGCCTAGATTTGGTTTGGGTGAAAGAAAAAGCTTTAAGTTTTTTAGAGTAAAAAAGATAGAGGCTTTTAGGATTTGCCATAGACTTAGTCGAAAGCAGAAAACAGCAGAAAATTCTGTCTGATAAAATAGACAGTCACACGTATTGTTCATGAAAATCTTCATGAAAGGTTATTTCCTTTACTCAGGTCAGATAATTGACGATCTAATTTTTCAGTACGACGAGACGCTTGATCTAAATAGTTTGTGGCAGCTTCGACGCTTTTGCGGGCTTGAGCCAAGTTTTCGGCAAACTTTTCAAACTCGGTTTTCACGGAAGCCAGAAAGTTCCAGACTTCAGCGGATTTTTTGCTGACAGCCAGTGTCTGAAAGCCCATTTGAAGACTGTTGAGAAAAGCCGTGAGGGTAGTGGGCCCCGTCAAGACGATTTTGAGCTTTTGCTGGAGTTCCAGAAATAACCCAGGGCGGCGTAAAGCTTCGGCATACAACGACTCGAACGGAAGAAACATCAGGGCAAAGTCGGTGGAATGCGGTGGTTCAAGGTATTTTTTGGCAATGTCTTGCGCATGCATTTTGAGACGGTTCTCGAAGGCTTTTCCAGCGGTTTCGGCACCTACCTTATCCCCAGCTTCGCTAGCCTCGATCAGTCGGTCAAAATCTTCACGAGGAAACTTGGCGTCAATCGGCAAGAGAAGGGGGCGGATTTGACCGGGAAGCTTAACGGCAAATTCAACCCGAAGACCCGAACCAGGACGAATTTCACAATTCCGTTCCAGTTGATCAGGGGCTAAATATTCTGTCAAAAGGTTTTCTAAGGCGGCTTCTCCTAGGATCCCACGAGTTTTGACATTACTCAGAATTTTCTTTAGGCCACCGACATCTTGTGCCAGAGCTTGCATGGCCGCAAGACCCTTATGCACCTCAGCAACATCCGCACTGAGGCGGTCTTTGAGATCCGTCAAGTTTTTCCAAGTACGATCAGCTTGAGACGCCTGATCTCGCCGGGCCTGAGTTAAGAAATACACCGTTAATACGGTACCGGCTGCACTCCACAGAATGGTGACAACAAGGAGTACTTCAACCATGCTTTGTCGGTGTTGCGGGTTGTGGAGTCGTCGATGGGGTCGGTTGTGGCGTGGCCGAGGGAGAAGTCGTTGTGACTACTGGTGTTACCGACAAAGACCTGACCACACGAAAACCAAGGACAGGGTCGTTGTCATACGGGAAACTATTGCTTCTTATGGCTACACCGACGTAATACTCCGGACTTTTCCAGCAACCACCCCGGAGTACCTTTAAGGAACCCTGACTAGGACCGGAGGGGTCTTTCCCCCCGGGGAGCGTCTCGTCATACCAATCCCAGCACCATTCGTAGAGATTCCCACTTAAATCGTAAAGACCTAGGCCGTTAGATTTTTTTTGAGCCACGGGATGAGTCGTTTTGGAGCTATTCTCGACGTACCAGGCCACCTCAGACGCGGTATTACTGCCCGCAAAAGTCGTATTATCGGGGTGATTTCCCCCTCGAGCGGCATATTCGTATTCGGCTTCTGTCGGCAGACGGTACCCATTGGACGAGTGAT
>JAJXWL010000157.1 GCA_021781625.1 bacterium | reverse complement strand
AAGGTCAAAAACTCCTATTGAACATTGACGCGTATGTTCGCCAAAGTTCTGACGCTGTGGAATCGTACTTAGCTTTTCGCGGTAGTGACGCATTACTTCATTACAGCCGTATCGCCGAACAATTGCGCCAAGCTTTGGCGGTAGAAATTAAGGTTCCCTCGGTTTCCGTGGTGAGTCAGGGAATGCGAAGAAACCTTCTTGGCTTAGGTGAAGAGTTTCTCCATGCCTGCCAAAAAGCGATTCAGGCAAAACGTGGTCGAGAAGAGGAGCAATATTCCACCGAGTATGAACGTAGCCAAACTATTGCCGGTTTTTTAATCCAAGAAGTGGATCAACTTTCTTTAGAGGAATTTCGCACCAACCTTTTTCAAGCCAGCCGCGCGTATCGGCTCTTAGGCATACTTCAATTAACGAATGCCGTGATGTTAGCCGCCTTGCTAGGCTTGGCGATCTTGTTAAGTTTTTGGTTTGCCACGATGCTGACAAAACCCTTAGAAAGTTTGGCTAAGGCTTCGGCTGAAATTGCCAGAGGAAACTATTTAGTAGACTTGCCCCCCTCTGGGACCATTGAGACCGAACGCTTGACTGAGGCGTTTCATAAAATGAGACTCTCGATTATTCGCAGCATCGAGGATATTCGTCACACCTCAGAAGTTGAGACCGAAAACCTTCGGATGAAAAACCTCTTGAGAAATGCCGAATATCAAGCCCTACAAGCTCAAATCAACCCACACTTTCTTTTTAATACGCTCAATGCGGCTGGCCAATTAGCGATGATGGAAGAAGCCCCTCAAACCGAAATGTTTCTTCAGAATTTGGCCCGCTTGATGAGACACAACATTCGCAAGCTTGACCAGCCCGTTACCTTAGCCGAAGAACTCGATAGTTTGACGAATTATATTTATGTCGTGCGGATTCGCTTTGGCAGTCGAATTCAGTTTGTTCTTAAAGGGGTTTCTCTCGCTACCAAGGTATTGATGCCACCCATGACCCTCCAGCCTCTGGTCGAAAATGCCATTCTTCATGGTTTAAAGGACCGTGAAGAGGGAGGAACTGTAACCGTTGAGGTATTTCCCCCCGATGAGAAAGGCTGTCACCTGATGATTTCGGATGACGGGGAAGGAATGGAAAGTGAGATCCTTCAGCACTATTTAGACGATGATGAAGGTGGTATGACCTTAGGGGGACAGTCCACGGGCATTGGCTTGGGGAATGTGATTCACCGCCTGAGACTCTTCTATGGGCAAAAAGACGTCATTCACATCGAAAGTCAAAAAGGTCGCGGAACACAAATTCATATTATACTACCCTCAAGGGCGGAGAGGGAAATTGGATAAAGTCCTGATTGTCGACGATGAGCAACCTGTAGTAGATGGGCTACGCTACCTAATTGGCAAACATTTTGAAGAGATGGCGTGTCATATTGCTAGAACAGGGCGAGAAGCGATTGAAATGGTCCGTTTGCATCATCCGGATATTGTGCTCATGGATGTTCGAATGCCGGGCATTTCTGGGATCGATGCGATCAGAGAATTAAAACAGCTCAGCCCTCAAACCGTCTATATCGTTGTAACTGCCTATGAACGTTTTGAAATTGCCAAAGAGGCGGTGGGGTTAGGAGTCTTTGATTACTTGCTCAAGCCTGTTTCCCGAGAAGCCTTGGTAGAGGTTCTCAATCGTGCCCGCCACCTCGTCTCGGAACGTCGGCACCAGCAGATTCGCGAAATTAGCACTCGGGACTGGAAAGATGAGGCAGAAGTCTTTTTAGAGCAAACCTTGCTCTTCCATTTGGCCGCAAGGCCAGAAAATTTAGAAATCGACCAATTATTAAAACTTTTGAATCTGGAAACGGACAAGGGCTGTGTTGTCTGGTACGAGTGGGAAAAAGCATCGCTTTCTGGACGGGTAGAATTTGAACAATGGCGAAGTTTAGTGAAGTTTAAGCTAAAATGTGCGGTAGGTCCTTGGAAAGACGGTCGTTTTGCGATTTTTCTTCCCGTACTTAGTGATCCCTCTCCATGGGAAAAATTACCTGCGCCTCCTGAAAACGTCCGTTGGCGGGGCTTTGTCGGCACCATCGAACCACTAGAGCGTTTTTCGTTTTCCTACGGGGAGGCACTTTGGTCTTTGGGGACTGCTGACTGGGGTCAGCTGAACTTTAAGGGTAAGCAAGCTGTTCCCCAGGGTACAAGCTTCCCGCAGGAACTAGAACAAGATCTTGTAAAAAGTATCAGTAGAGGTGACGTGGAACAAGCCGCTCCGTTGGCAAGTGCCTATGTTCAAGCTCTCGCAGGGCAGTTAGGGTCAGAAACAGAGATTTTGACCTCCTTATCCGATTTTCTTGCCGTACTGGCTTTTACGCGTGCTCAAGAGGGGGTAGAAATTCCCCGAGATGAGCTTGGTCAACTTCGCGATAGCTTTCAAGCGGCTCCCGGGAATGCTTCGGAAGCCTTTATACAATTTATCCTACGCTGGACCTACCGGGCTCACAAAGGGGGAGACGGCTCACCTCTTGTCGAAAAAGCCATGGAGTTTCTTCGTGAGAACTTTCAAAAACCAATTTCTTTGGATGAAGCGGCTCGCTATGTCGGGGTACACCCCCAATACCTCAGTCGTACCTTTTCACAAGAACGTGGTCAGAATTTTGTGGATGTTCTAACTCGACTTCGTATGGCAAAAGCTCGAGAAATGCTTCGCGAAGGGCGAAGTGTAAAAGAAACCTCAGCTTTATTGGGCTATTCGGATCCTGGGTATTTTTCGCGACTCTTTAAAAAGTGGGAAGGTCTATCACCAGGAGATTTTGGGCAAGGTAAGCGGGAGAAAACATGAGAGGTCAACGGTTTGGACGAGAACAATGGCTTGTGTTCACGATGCTTTGTGGAGTTATAGCGCTTTTCTCAGGCTGTACCGAGGGGCCCAAAGCTCCTGTGCCCGAGAAAAAACCCCTGAAAATCGGGTTGTCGATGGACAGCTTTGTGGTGGAACGGTGGATTCGTGACCGAGATATTTTTGTCTCCTCTGCTGAGGCTTTGGGGGCCCAAGTGATCGTACAAGTGGCCAATGAAGATCCGGAAGTACAAAGTTCGCAAATTCTGGCTATGGAAAACCAAGGAATCGATGCCCTGGTGGTCGTCGCCAACGATGGCAGGCTGTTGGGGCCGGTGGTGAGGCAAGTGCACGACAGTGGTATTCCCGTCATTTCTTATGACCGTTTGGTGCTCAAGGGAAAATGCGACTTGTATATCTCGTATGATAACGTAAAAAGCGGCGAATTGATGGCGAGTTACCTCGTTAAACGCCTGGAACATAAAAAAGTGATGCGCTTTGTTATTGTTAACGGGGCCCGCAGTGATAATAACAGTTCCCTGATGAATGTAGGGTACCACCGTATCTTAGATCCCCTTGTCAAAGAAGGGCGAGCGAAAATTCTTGATGAAATTTGGTTAAAGGCTTGGAGTTCGGATGAAGCGGAACGAGCCTTTAACAAGGCCATCCCAACCTTAGGAAATTTTGACGGTGTCATTGCTGCCGATGACTTGATCGCTGAGCCCGTCATTCGTGTGTTGGCTCAACGAAGAATGCTGGACCATGTCTTAGTGACCGGAATGGATGCCGACCTTTTGGCGTGTCAGCACATTGTGCAAGGCACCCAAGCTATGACCGTTTATAAACCCATTGCTCCCTTGGCCCAAAAAGCTGCTCAATATGCGGTTATGCTGGCAAAACATGAGCCTTTGAATATCACGCAATTTATCAGCGATGGAACCTACCAAGTGCCCTATGTCAAACTGGAACCCATCCCGGTAGACGCGAACAATATGCTTTCCGTCATCGTCCGAGACGGCTTTCATCGTAAAGATGAGATTTACCGCAGGATGTAAAAAGTTAAAAAACTGTTTTCATGTACTATTTTGATGTCAAAATATGTATGAAGACTCTGTCATTTTCAGAGCAAAGTGTGAAAAAAGCACAGATGATCGCAAAAGGTTCAGCGTTTCCAAATAGAAAATCAGGGGTACGATGAATTGTCGGATGCTTAATCCGGCAAAATCTATCCTTTCCCTTGGAGGAAACATGAAAAAGGTTCTGTCTTTTTCAATCGGTGCCGCTGTTGTGGCTGCATTAGCTTTGACGAGCTGCGCTCCTCAAGCTCCTGCTGGCCCCAAGAAGCTGGTGATTGGTGCTTCACTCCCCACACAGCGCGAGGCTGTTTGGGTTAAAGGCCGCCAGGCCATGGAAAAAGCCGCTGAAGCGGCTGGAATCATCCTTAAGGTTCAGTCCGCTGATGCCGACGCCGCTCAGCAGGCTACCCAAGTTGACTCCCTGCTTAGCCAGGGAATTCAAGCTCTGATTCTGGCTCCTGCCGATGCTACCACCGCCGCCGCGATGGCAAACAAAGCCGCTGCTCAGAAAGTTCCGGTTATTTCCTATGACCGTTTAATTCTGGACACCCCGAACATTGCTCTGTATGTTTCGTTCGACAACGTGAAAGTCGGTGAAATGCAGGGTGAATGGCTTACCAAAGCTGTTCCGAAAGGAAACTACCTGATTATGTCCGGCGACCCCGGCGACAACAATGCCAAGCTCTTCAAGCAAGGTGCCATGAATGTGATTGAACCTCTCGTCAAGAAAGGTGACATCAAGATCATTGGTGACCAAGCTGTTGCCAATTGGCTGCCTTCAAACGCTTTGACCATTGTCGAACAGGCTTTGACTGCTAACAAGAACAAGATCAACGCCATCCTGGCTCCTAACGACGGTACTGCCGGCGGAGCCATTCAAGCTCTGGAAGCTCAAAAACTCGCTGGCAAAGTGGCCGTTACCGGTCAGGATGCTGAAGTTGCTGGCTTGAAGAGAATCATTGCTGGTACTCAAGGCATGACCGTATTCAAGGACAACCGCAAAGAAGCTGAAGCTTCTGTCGCGGCAGCCGTTGCGTTGGCTCAGGGTCAGCCTGTTTCCGCCATCACCTTTGGTGGTGTGTCGGCTAACCAGACCGTTAACAACGGTAGCGTTGATGTTCCCTCACTGCTCCTGGCTCCTGAAGTCATCACCAAGGCTAATGTTCAGGATGTTGTGAACAGCGGATACGTCACAGCGGCTCAATTGCAATAAGGTTCTTGCCGGAATAAGTTCCGACAAGTTTACGTCGTGAAAGCGGCGGCTTCGGTCGCCGCTTTTTTGTAGCCGGAGGTTTCCTCCGTCGCACGAACGAGGGGTATATGAGCGAATTCGTATTCGAAATGGATAATATTTCCAAGGAGTTCCCCGGT
>JAJXWL010000009.1 GCA_021781625.1 bacterium | reverse complement strand
TTCCATTGTCGGAAGATATCATGATTACCTTACTAGCGAATGCGATTTCTCAGATTTTAAAGAAAGATGAGGCGTTTCAAGGCCTTTTGGCCGACTGGCGCCGGGGTAAATTCCCCCTCAATATCGAAGGCGCTCAGGGGTTCTTTCTGGCCCCAGTTTTGGCGCAGTTGACCCGCGAAACACCGGGAACGCTGTTTTTAGTCACTGCCAACGATGCCGAAGCCGAAACTTGGGCCGACGACTTGAGTGCTTTGGGCTTGGAACCCGAGCTGCTCCCTTGGTGGGGAACCTTGCTCTACCAGGGGATCAGCGCGCAGGCCAGTATCTTTGGGGAACGTTCGCGCTTATTGTCGCGTTTATCGCGTCGCGAACCCCGGTTGGTGCTTGTTAGTGTGCGTAGCTTGCTGTTCCCGGTGCCATCCCCTGGGTCGTGGAAGACAAAGCTAACAACCTTTCGCAAAGGGAACACCCTTCACGTGCAAAAAACCGCCGAACGGTTGGTTCAGCTGGGGTATCTACGGGTTCCCCGTGTCACTGTTCCCGGCGAGTTCGCCCTGCGAGGCGAAGTGCTTGACCTGTTTTTGCCCGGCGAAGAGCAGGCGGTACGTTTGGTCTTTGGGTTTGATACCATCGAGGATATTAAGCATTTCGACCCTTTAACCCAGTCCTCGAAAGGGACTTTGGAAGAGTTAGTTGTCTACCCCGCCCGTGAAGTTGTCTGGGACGAGGCCTCACTGAGCCAGGTGGATGCCGCCGCCCAGCGTCTTGGTTGGGGTACAGAATGGCTTTCGTACCAAGAAGCCTTGCGCGAAACCGGTGATTTTCGGGGTGTAGAACTCTTTTACCCCTTCGCGGAAGAAAAACCTACACCGCTATGGTCTTATGCCGACGAAACGGCGATTTTCTTGTTCCCTGAGTGGGAAAAACTCAACAGTGTCTGGGATACTCTGCGCAAAGAAACCAAGCAGATGTATCAACAGGCTCGCAGTCAGGGGCTGTTGGTGCCCGACCCTGAGCAGGTGTTTTTTCCTTGGGATCAATTTTTGCGTGAGGTACCGCGCCGGGCACAGTTTCCCGCGCTTCATGTCGAGGATTCGCCCGAGCCGCGTCACCATTTGTCGTGTGAGCCACCACGCGCCTACTTTGGCAATATTCCGTTTTTTAAGGATGAAGTCCTCAACTTAAAAACAGCGGGGTACCAGGTCTTTGTTGTGGCGGGTTCGCCATCTCAGGCTCAGCGGCTGGAATTTCTTTTGAAAGACTCGGGGGCCCAGGTTGTTCCCGCGCGGATTTCGTCGGGGTTTGTTTTGTCGCGGGGCAAGATTGCCGTTATTCACGAGAATGAGATTTTTGGGCGCAAGCGCAAAGGCCCCGCCTCGTTAAAAACCGCGCAAACTCAGGCCCTCGATTCGTTTGTTGACCTCAGTCCCGGCGATTTTGTCGTGCATATTAACTACGGGATTGGCCGTTTTTTGGGTATCGAACGGGTTCGAGTAGCCGGTAACGAACGTGACTACATCAAGATCGAGTACGGCGGCGAAGAAACTATCTTTTTGCCCATTGAACAGATCAACCTGATTCAGCGCTACATTGGTTCCGAAGGCAAGGAGCCCCGCTTAGATACCCTGGGCGGAAAATCATGGGAAAATAAAAAAAGCCGTGCCAAGAAATCGGTCGAAGAGCTCGCCGACCGCCTGATTACCCTGTACGCCAAACGTCAAAACGCCCAAGGTCATACCTTTGGTGCCGATAACGACTGGCAGGCCTCGTTCGAAGCGGCGTTTCCCTTTGATGAAACCGAAGATCAACTCAGGGCCATTGCCGAAATTAAAGCGGATATGGAATCCCCGAGACCTATGGACCGTCTGTTATGCGGCGATGTCGGCTATGGCAAAACCGAAGTGGCAATGCGGGCCTGCTTTAAAGCCGTCGTTGGGGGCAAACAGGTGGCATTTTTGGCCCCGACCACCATTCTTGTCGAACAGCATTTTGAAAATTTTCAAGACCGATTTGGGCGTTTTCCTGTTCGCATCGGTATGTTGTCACGATTTGTTTCCAAAGCCGAGCAAAAAGCGACTTTGGCCAAGCTGGCCAAAGGTGAGTTAGACGTGGTCATTGGTACTCATCGCCTTTTGCAAAAAGATGTCGTGTTTAAGAATCTTGGACTTTTGGTGATCGACGAGGAACAACGCTTTGGTGTCAAAGACAAAGAGCGTTTAAAAGAGCTCAAAGCCTCTATTGACTGTCTGGCGATGAGTGCGACCCCGATTCCCCGGACGTTGCACATGAGCCTACTCAAAATACGCGACATGTCTGTTTTGCGCACGGCCCCGCACAACCGTCACCCCATCGAAACCTTTTTGCAAGAATTCTCGGATGATGTTGTGGCCAAGGCGATTCGGCGTGAGGTTGAACGGGGCGGTCAGGTCTTTTTTCTTCACAACCGGATCGAAACTCTCGAAGCGAACGAGCTGTACCTCCGTCGACTTCTTCCCGAACTTTTGATTCGCAGTGCCCACGGCCAAATGGACCCGAAGGACCTCGAAGAGGTCATGCACGATTTTATTCACGGTAACTTTCATGTTTTGGTGTCGACTACCATCGTCGAAAACGGGATCGATATTCCCAACGTCAATACCATCATCATTGATCGTGCCGATATGTACGGCATCAGTCAGTTATACCAGCTGAGAGGGCGGGTAGGGCGGTCGGGGAAGGTCGCCTTCGCGTATCTTTTGTATCCTGATGGACGGGCTTTGACCGAACTCGCCATGAAACGCCTACAAGTTATCTCGGACTTTACCGAGCTAGGGGCAGGCTTCAAGATCGCCATGAAAGATCTAGAGGTTCGGGGGGCTGGTAACCTTTTAGGAGCCGAACAGTCCGGAGACATTTTGTCGGTTGGTTTTGAGATGTACCTCAGGTTGTTGAACGAAGCTGTCGCCGCGAAAACCGACCAAAAAACCGAAGAAATCGAAGAAATTTATATGGAGCTGGACTATTCGGGTTTCATCCCCGATACTTACATTCAGGATCCCACAGACAAAATGGATGTGTACAAGAAAATCGCCTCGGTGGTTACCGAGGAAGATCTAGAACGGGTCAATCAAGAGGTCCACGATCGGTTTGGACCCTTGCCGGACGAAGTACATAGCCTGATGTCGCTGGCTGAAATCCAGATCATTTGCCGCAAACTCAAGGTTAAAGCCGTTCGGGAACGAAATGGGTTATGTGCCGTTGAGTTTGGTCGTATGGTCGATTTTCCCTTTGAAAAGGCTATGCGCCTGCTCAGGGAGTCGGGAGGTCAAGTCAAGAGTTTACCCGATAAGCCCAATGTTCTGGTTTTTGAAACTAAGAAGATTGGGTTGGCCGAGAAATCTGTCTTTCTTCGGGAACGGCTCTCAAGATTGTTATGAAGACCGATGCCTTTGCTGATTTGCTGGCAGATGCTGCCAACTTACAAGATTTTCTCAAACGTTCGCTTGACCGGGTGATCCGCACCCTAAAAGCCGACTCCGGCTCCATTTATTTATATGATGAGAGCGAACGACGGCTGGTGCTACGAGCCACCCAGGGTTTTGACAAAAAGCTGGTGGGCAAGTTTTCGTTGGGGCTAAACGAAGGGCTCGTTGGTTTGACCCTACGCGAACAAAAGCCCGTTCGAGAGGCTCGTGGTCGTGATAACCCGGCCTATTTAGTGGTTCCCGCCCTTAAAGAAGAAGACTTTCAAGCCTACCTTTCTGTGCCAATTTTACGCGGGACCTCTCCGGTAGGGGTTATTGCTCTGCAAAACCGGCAAGCCGCTGCCTTTCGCGACGAAGATGTTCGGCTGTTACGAGAGCTGGGGGCCCAGCTTTCAGCGGCCTTAGAAAATATTCAATTGTTGCTTGATGCCACCCAAACCAAAGAAGTCGGCGAAAAAGCGGCTCCTGCGGTTCGACCTGAGCTGATTCGTGGCCGGGTTGCCAGCGATGGGGTGGCTTTGGGAAAGGCTGTGTTGCTGGGAACGTCTGAAGGTAACCTTCTGCTGAGTGCTCCGGACCCTAAGCTATATCACGAGAGTCTGAAATCGTTTCATCAGGCCCTGAAACATTCCATTGAGCAGGTCGAAAGCCTGCAAAAAGAGATGGAAACGCGGTTAGCCGATGTCGCTAGCTTGATCTTTAGTACGCATATTTTGATGCTTAAAGATGAGAGCTTTTCGGGCGAAATGGAAGCCCTAATCAAAAGTGGCACCTCGGCCCCCGCCGCCGTTGTCGCGATCGTGAATCGGTATATCGAGATTTTTCATTCCAGTCCCAATGTTCGTTTGCGCGAAAAAATTCAAGATGTGAAAGATCTCGGTCACCGTCTGTTAGCCAATTTAAATCGTGACGAACGAGACGTTGGCGATTATATAGGTCAAATTGTCGTGGCCCAAGAATTGCTTCCCTCGGAGCTGGTCAAGATTTCGGCCCAACACGCCGAAGGGCTTTTACTGTTTGGCGGTGGCGCCTCGGCGCACGTGGCGATTCTTGCCAAGAGTCTGGGAATCCCTGTTCTTTTTACCGAAGATAAGGCCCTGTTTCAAATTGCCGAAGGTGATGGTCTTGTTTTGGATGGCTACCAAGGCAATATCTACGTTAACCCGTCACCCGCCGTGTGGGAGCACTTTGAGCAACAGCGTAAAGCCCTCGAAGACGCCAGTCGTCAGCAAAGCGAGGTGTCCGAGACCACAGAAACCCAAGACGGCCACCTGGTGCACCTTTATGCTAACGTCAACCTTATTTCGGACTTGCCGCTCACGAAAAAGAACAAGGCTGAGGGTATTGGCCTTTACCGCAGTGAGTTTCCCTTTTTGATTCGTAATGACTTTCCTACCGAAGACGAACAATTTCGCGTTTACCGAAAACTCATGGAGGAGATGGCTGGGAAAGAAGTCATTTTGCGAACTCTCGACATTGGCGGTGACAAGGTTTTGTCGTACCTTCCGCCCAGCTCAGAATCGAACCCTTTCTTGGGCTTGCGGGCTATTCGTTTTTCACTCAAAAACGAGGCGATTTTTCACGACCAGCTTAGGGCCATGCTTCGCGCCGGCGAGGGGCACGACCTACGAATCATGTTCCCCTTGATCTCGTCGCTCGACGACTTTCGCGAGGCCAAGGGGCATGTTATCGAATGCCGTCGGCAATTACTGCGTGAAGGTATACCCCACAACGATCACCCCCTGGTGGGGGCCATGATTGAACTGCCCTCCGCTTGTGAAGTGGCCTCGGAGCTCGCGCGTGAAAGTGATTTTCTCTGTGTCGGTACCAACGATTTGGTTCAGTACTTGTTGGGTGTTGACCGTACCAACGAAGCCGTGTCGAACCTGTATACGGCTTACCACCCAGCAGTGTTTCGTACCCTCAACCGCACCATCCGTGCCGCCCGAAACCATGATTGTCCGATCTCGATCTGCGGTGAAAGTGCTGCTGACCCCAAGATGATTCCTTTCTTCATTGGAGCGGGCGTCCGCAAGCTCAGCGTCAACCCCAAGGCCTTGCCTGACGTGCAAAAAGTTGTCACCCAACTTTCGGTGCGGGACTGCCAGGTGCTTTCCGAAAAGCTAGCTTCCTTGGGTACAATACGCGAAATTCAGCAGTATTTGGGGATTACCACCGTTTAAAGATGCCTTGGTTAGTCCTATCGCTTGCGGAAAACCCCTCTTTTTGTTAAAATGCCGTCATGGAAGCCCGACGTCAGGTTCACAGCTATGTTCTAAGAGCCGCCCGGATGTCGGACAGCCAGCGTCGCGCCGTTGATGAGCTTTATCCTCTGTATGGGTTAACCTTCCCTCCTGTTCCCAACTGGGCCGAGCTTTTTCCCCACTGTGAACGGAGTGTGCTGGAAATTGGGTTTGGTAACGGGGAAGCTACGATTGAAATTGCGCAAAACCGACCTGAGACGGGTTTTATTGGGTTAGAGGTGCATACCCCTGGGGTAGGGCAATTGCTTCGTGAAATACACCGGCGAGGCTTAACCAATCTCAAGGTTTTGCGTCATGACGCTGTCGACGTTGTCAAAGCGTTACCAAGGGAATCTCTGGATGGCTACCATGTCTTTTTTCCGGACCCTTGGCCCAAAAAACGCCATCATAAGCGACGACTCCTTCAGCGACCTTTTTTACAAGAAATGATCGCGACGCTTAAGCCTGGTGGAATCCTCTATATTGCTACTGACTGGGAAGAGTACGCTGAAGAAGTGCTGGCTGCGTTGGGAACGTTTTCTGAAATGCGCAACCCCTACCTAGGGTGGGCGCAAGGCCTAACCTGGCGTCCTAGCACAAAGTTTGAAAAACGAGGCCGGCAAGAAAACCGTCCGATCCGCGAAATTCTGTTTGAAAAGAGGGGGGCTCCATGAAGGGTGAGGCTATGAACAACGATAAGCCGAGAGATCAGATCGAGGGAGAGTTTGTGGAGCGCTACGCGGCGGTTGCCGAGCGGAATAACCTGTTTGATCCGGCGTTTTATGAAAAATTCAATGTCAAGCGCGGTCTGCGCAACGCAGATGGCTCGGGTGTAGTGGTCGGGCTCACCGAAATCGGTGAGGTTCATGGCTACATCATTGACGAAGGTGAAAAAACCGATGCTCCTGGTCGTTTACGCTACCGTGGTTACGATATTAAAGATGTGGTCTCGGGGTTTCAGACCGAAAAACGCTTCGGTTTTGAAGAGGCCGCCTTTCTCCTTTTGTTTGGGAACCTTCCCCGTCCTCAGGAGCTCAACGATTTTACCGTCCTTTTGGGCTCGTTGCGTCAATTGCCCCGAGGCTTTGTCGAAGATGTTATCTTGCGTTTTCCTAGCCCCGATATCATGAACCAGCTGGCTCGAAGCGTTTTATTCACCTATTCGTTTGACCCCGAGCCTGAAAACAATTCGATCAAAAATATCCTCAGGCAGTGTGTTGAGCTGATCTCGCGCTTCCCGATCTACATCGCCTATTCCTATCAAGCCAAACGCCACTATTACGACAAGTTCAGTCTGTCGATCCATCACCCGCAGGCGGGGTTGTCAACGGCCGAAAACTTCTTGTACATGATTCGCCCTGACAACGCCTACACTCGCCTCGAAGCCGAGATCTTAGACCTGGCGATGGTCCTTCACGCCGAGCATGGGGGCGGCAACAACTCTACCTTTGCCATCCGCCTTGTCAGTAGTGCTGGTACCGATACCTATAGTGCCATGGGCTCGGCCATTGGTTCCCTCAAGGGCATCAAGCATGGCGGGGCCAATATCCGCGTGATGCGCATGGTAGACGATATTAAGGCGAACTGTCCCCACTGGGATCAAGACGACCAATTAGCAGCGTACTTAGAACGAATGATCCGCAAGGAAGTTTTTGATCAGCAGGGCCTTATTTATGGGATGGGCCATGCGGTCTACACACTCTCGGACCCACGAGCTGAACTGCTCAAAGCAAAGGCGGCACAGTTGGCCGCCGAAAAGGGGCAAGAAAAGAGCTTTGAGCTTTACGAGGCGATAGAACGCTTGACTCCAGAAGTAATGCGCAAAGTCAAAGGCTCTCAAAAAGCCATCTGCGCTAACATCGACCTGTATTCTGGGTTTGTGTATGAAATGTTGGGACTCCCCCGCGAGCTGTATACACCCATTTTTGCCATGGCACGGGTAGCGGGCTGGAGTGCTCATCGAATTGAAGAAATTGTTTCAGGGGGACGGATTATTCGGCCTGCTTACAAAAATGTTTCGGAACGATCAGACTACCTGCCCCTTGCCCAACGCGTTTAACCTGTCTCAAGCGTTCTTTTGTTTTGATGCCGAAGGAACGCTCTGGGAAGCGGGTCAAGCTGTGCCCGGCTGTGCTGAGTTCTTAGCTTTAGTACAGCGGCAGAGCTGGCCCTATGTTGTGTTGACGAACACCGTCAGCCTCACCCCCGAACAGCTGTCCCGAGAGTGGGCACGCCAGGGGCTAAAGGTGCCAGCTTGGCGTTTTGTGACACCGTTTGATGCCCTTAACAGATTTTTAGAACAAGAATATCCGGCTAAGACTAAAGCGAACTTTCGTTGGGTTGGCTCGCGCCGTCAGGCACGGCGCTTGTCCCGGCGTTCTTCGCTGGTCAAGGCGCAACCATACGAGAAACCGCCGACTTGGGTAGTTTTGGGCGACCTTGAAAGCTTTTCGTGGAACCTTAAATTTTTGAACAGCCTCGCCAAGGATTTACGCCGGGGCGCTCGTCTGGCAACCCTGTCTCCGTCATTATTTTACCGCCGGGGGGCCGAATGGCGTTTGGATACAGGGAGTTTTGTGCGCCTTTTTGAACCTTTTCTCGACGTCCCCCCCGTGATTCTTGGCAAGCCCAATCCTTTGGTCATCGAAGCAGCCCGCCATCGCCTGAAGGTTACCGGACCGGTTTGCGTTGTAGGCGATGATGTAGCCACCGATATTCAGTTAGCCCATACGGTGGGGGCTGTGTCGCTGTTGCTTCGTCGAGGCAAATATAAACCTGGCGATGAAAACCGCCTTGCGCCGACCTGGTGCGCGACAACTCTTGAGCAAGCAGGGCAACTTCTTGAACACTGGTGGGCTTCTCAGAGTGAGTCTTAACCGAGCTTGGCGTAAACTTTCAGGTATTCGGTGATAGATGCATCCCACGAAAAGTTTTGTCGCATGGCTTGACGTACCAAGGTTTCCCAGCCGGAGCGGGATTCTCTGAGAGCCAAGATACGTTCGCTGGTTTTGATTAAGGCTTCGCGGGCTTTTTGTCGGGTAGTTCCTGAAAAAACAAAACCCGTCTTTTCATGTTCAACGGTGTCGTGTAGGCCCCCCCGATCATGAACCAGCGGAGGGGTACCAAACCGCATGGCAATCAACTGACTCAAGCCGCAAGGTTCAAAATCTGAGGGCATCAAGAAGACATCGGCCGCCGCATAGGCGGCCTCAGCCAAGGCAGGATCAAAGGCGTTTAAAAACAGGGCATTGGGTTGGGAGTTGAGAAAGGCAAGATCGCTTTCCCGTTCCCCTGAAGCAATGACCAAAAGTGATAGTGGCAGATTTAAAAAGGCCCGCGCCACAGGGGTGCCATTGTGTAGCGTATCGAGAAAGAGCCCCAGCTTTTGTGAAGCGGCACGGGTGATCATGACAAATAAAGGGCGGTGGATGGCGAGCGACTGAAAGGCGTCTAAGTGGCGGGCCGCCTCGGAGGCGTTTTTAAAACGAGGTCCTAGGCGAGCCGCCAGGTCGCCCAGTCGGTGCGATAACCCGGTAAGAAAGGCTTTTTTATGCTGTTGCTTGACTTCAAGAACGCCGGGGGTTTCAGCGTTGTACGGAGGAACTAAACGGTCAGGATCAAAAGTTTTTTGATCTAAGCCATTTAAAATTCCCCACAAGCGCTTGTCTTGCTTACGAACGAGAAGGTCTTTTTCAAGACCCCTACCGCCAAAAAATCCGGCGTCTTCTTGATCGGCCTTGGTAATTTCGCGGGCGTAGGTGGGGCTTACGGTGTTGACGCCGTCTGAAAGGCGAATTCCTGCACGCATCGGGTTAAAGCAGTCCTCATAACGGGGGTCTGTGGCTAATGAGAACTCAGGGCTAGAGGTCAAGCCCTCCCAGAGGTCAGGGACCCAATCCCTAACACCGGCTAAAGGCGAGGTGGCTTGCCAAGGGCGAATACCTTGGTAGTCAAGGTTATGAATGGTAAAAAGGGTGACAGGGCGTTGCCGAGGCGGGTCGTGCTTGACCAACCATGACAACAGACCGGTGTGCCAGTCGTGAAGATGAAGAATATCGATGTCACCCCAAGCGGCGGAGGTTTTAAGGAGTTGATGGACAGCCCGCGAAAAAAAACCGAAACGAACGGCGTCATCTTCGAACGGCCCTTTGCCCCGCGCCTGCGAATCCACATAAACATCGCCCCAGTCGTCATGAAAAAAAGGGGCATCTAAAAGAAAATAGGAAGCCCCTGAATGACCTGATGAGGAACTACCGGCGTTCTTCGCAGTAAGTGGAGCTTCCAACAGTCGGGCGGCAGTAGGTACCCCGCCGAAGGGTACTAAAAAGCCAGTGACCACCTTTCCGGTTAATCCTAAATTCTGATAAGCGGGAACAATAACTTTGACTGAGAGACCACGACCGGAGAGTTCTTCGGCGAGGTCACGAACCACGTCCCCCAAGCCCCCGACTTTGGCCAGTCCCCGACATTCCGAGGCAACAAGAAGTACTTTTGGAAGATCCGCTTTTTGTTTCATAAACTCAGTATAAGATACCTTCCCGGTGAAAGGGAACACTTTTTTAGTTTACATTTTGGCGCCAATGTTTGAAACTTAAACTAAGGAGTTCATCATGATGGAAGACACGATTTGTCTGATTCTCGGAGGAGGACAAGGCAGTCGGCTTTTTCCCCTAACCAAGGACCGTTCCAAGCCTGCGGTGCCTATCGGAGGAAAGTTTCGACTGATTGATATCCCAATCAGCAACAGTCTGAATTCAGACATTTACAAAATCTTCATTCTGACCCAGTTCAACTCGGCCTCGTTGAATCAACACGTCAACCAAGCCTATCGGTTCGACAACTTTCATGACGGCTTTGTCGATATTCTTGCGGCCGAGCAGACTCAAGAAAACTCGGGCTGGTATCAAGGCACCGCCGATGCGGTTCGCAAAAACATCAAGCATTTTACCTCGTTTAAAGGCGTCAAGCACGTTCTGATCCTTTCGGGTGACCAAATTTACACGATGGACTTTCGAGAAATGTTTCGGTATCACGAACAAATGAAATCCGAGCTCACCGTTTCGGTACTTCCCTGCAACCGTGAAGATGCCTCGGGTTTTGGCTTGGTGAGGTTGGAAGGGGGAATGATCCGGCAGTTCGTTGAAAAGCCCAAAGATCCTGCTGTGTTAGATTCCCTGAAAAGTACCGAGTTTATTCGCGACAAATTTCCTACCATTGAGCCCGAAAAGCATTGGCTGGCCTCGATGGGGATCTACCTTTTTAACGTTGAAACGCTCTTGGAACTTTTGGATAACGACTTTAAAGATTTTGGCAAAGAAGTCATTCCCAACGCTATTGAGAATCGACGTGTTGGCGGCTATTTGTTCAACGGCTATTGGGAAGATGTGGGAACTATTCACTCCTTTTGGAAAGCCAACTTAGATTTTGCCAAGCGGAACCCTCAGTTTGATTTCTACCGCACCCAAATCTACACCCATGCGCGTTACCTGCCATCTTCTCGTTTTGATGCCTGCAACGTGGACGAGTCTCTCGTTTGTGAAGGCAGTATCCTTGATCGTTCTACCTTGCGACGGTCAGTGATTGGAGTCCGCAGTATTTTAAAAAGCGGCGCCATCATTGAAAATTCGATTCTTATGGGCTCGGATGACTTTGAAAGTGAAGAAGATCGCGAACGAAACCGTGTTCAAGGCATCCCGGATATCGGAATTGGCGAAAATACGGTGATACGCAACGCTATTATCGATAAGAATGCCCGAATTGGGCGGAACTGCCATATTTACAATAAGGACTCGGTAGAACGTTTGGAGGGAGAAAATTACTATATTCGTGACGGTATTGTGATTGTCCCTAAGAACGCCGTGATCCCCGATAATACGGTGATCTGATGGAGCTGACTCCTGTCGCCGTTTGTGAAAACCGGCGGCTGGGGCCGGGGTTCTGGCTGAGCTGGGAACGAACCTTTGCCTTTCGCCCAGGGCAAGTGGTGGGTTTAACCCTGTCGCCCCAGCAAGCCGTTCGCTGGTACAGCTTGGCGTCGGGGAACAAGGACCCTTGGGCCTCGGTGCTCTATACTGAAGTCGAAGGTGGGGAACTCACGCCATTTTTGGCGGCCCTGAAACCTCACGATACGCTTTATGTGACTCAGCCACAGGGGATGTTCAGCTTTCCTCCTCGTTATGTCGGGGTTGCCACTGGTACGGGCATCGCTCCGTTCTTGTCGGCACAAAAATCGGGTCTCAACGGGCCAACGCAGTTGCTTCAAGGGGCTAGATCCCAAGACGGTTTGTATTTTGCCGAGTTGTGGCGTGAAGTTTTGGGGGAACGCTACCTTCCTTGTTGCTCTCGCGAAAAGGCTCTCGGGGTGACCTTCGGTCGGGTGACCGATCTGTTGAAGAGAGCAAATCTCGCGGGGGGGGAGGGGGGCCTAGGGTTGGGTGCCCCGGCGGTTGGTCCGCCACGGGCCCCGCATTTTTCAACGACGATGCCCTACCGGTTGTGTGGAAGTGCAGAAATGGTCGTCGAAGCTCGTGACGTTCTGATTGAAAAAGGTGTACCTTTTCAACAGATTGTGTCTGAGGTATATTTTTGACCGAGAAACTCCCTGTGACCGAGAAACCCCCTGCTTTTGAAAAGCCTGCTCTTTTAGGCAAAACACGACAAGAACTCCGCGATTTAGCTGAAAGCTTAGGTCGACCAGCCTATACAGGTAATCAGTTGACTCAGTGGTTGTATAAAAAACGAGTTACTACTTTTGATCAGATGACTGACCTGCCTTCCGTTTTGCGTGAACAGCTTACCGAAAGTTTTGCTGTTGGCCGTCAAGCGCCACTGCAGGGGCAGGAATCCGTTGATGGTACCAAAAAGTACCTCTTTCCGGTGGCTGGACGGACCGTTGAAGCGGCATATATTCCCGAAGAGGACAGAAAAACCCTCTGTGTCAGCTCTCAGGTGGGTTGCAAAATGGGGTGCCTCTTTTGTATGACCGGCAAGCAAGGATTTCAAGGGAACTTGACGGCGGGACAAATCGTTAACCAAATTTTGAGCTTGCCCGAAGGGCACCTGTTGACCAATGCGGTTTATATGGGAATGGGGGAACCCCTCGATAATCTCGACGAAGTCCTCAAGAGCCTGGAAATTCTTACCTCAGAATGGGGGTTAGGGTGGTCGTCCCAACGTATTACCCTTTCGTCAGTGGGGCTATTGCCGGCCCTGCAAGAGTTTTTTGCTCGGAGCAAAGTCCGCTTTGCCCTATCGTTGCACAGCCCCTTTGACGAGGAGCGTTCGAGTTTGATGCCGGTTCAGAATGTTCATAACCTGCATGAAATCCTTAGCTTTTTACAGACTATTCAAGAAGAGGACGCCCGACGCATTACGATAGAGTACATCTGTTTTGACGGCGTCAATGACACGCCGAGGCATGCCCGTGAGCTGGTTAAGATTCTTCATGGGCTAAAAACTCGCGTCAACTTAATTCACTTTCATCCCATCCCCGGCACTCCCTTGAAAGGCTCGAAGGCGCAAGCGATGACCAGCTTGCAAGAGGCTTTAGCGACCAAGGGTGTACCAGCGACCATTCGTCGCTCGCGGGGTGAGGATATTTTGGCGGCCTGCGGGCTATTATCGACACTTAGACGCTAACTTAACCTTCGGCGTTGAACTAAAGCGTTATCTCGTGTACATTGGCGCCATGCCGCACCCTGTTCCCTATCTTCGCAATTTTTGTATCATTGCCCATATCGACCATGGAAAATCGACCCTGGCCGACCGTTTTATTCAAAGATCACGGATCATTGATGACCGGAACTTTCAAAACCAGATTCTGGACAACATGGATATTGAAAGGGAACGGGGGATAACCATCAAAAGTCAGGCGGTTGCTTTGCCGCATAAAGCCGCTGACGGCAATACCTATATTTTGAACCTGGTCGACACCCCCGGGCACGCCGACTTTTCATACGAAGTCAGTCGGGCCATTGCCAGCTGTGAAGGGGCGTTATTGGTCATTGATGCCACCCAAGGGGTTCAAGCACAAACGTTGTCGAATCTCTACATGGCCATGGAGCATGACCTATTCATTATTCCCGTAATCAATAAAATTGACATGCCTGGTGCAGATATCGAACGGGTAAAACACCAGATTGATCATGATTTGGGCCTTGATAGCTCAATAGCGGTTCCTGTTTCTGCCAAAATCGGCCTTGGGATGGATGAGCTTCTGCAAGCAATCGTAGACTGGATCCCCCCTCCGAAAGGAACAGAGACAGCTCCCTTGCAAGCCGTCATCTTTGATTCACATTACGACCCCTTTAGGGGAGTTATTGTTCATATCCGGAATTTTCAGGGAACCCTTCGCGAAGGGGAACAAATCCGCTTTTGGAACTCGGGGGCCGTACACACCGTCGAAGAGGTTGGGGTTTTTCGTATTGTTCTTGAAAGAACAAAATCTTTAGGTCCAGGTGAAGTCGGTTACCTCATTGCGGGGATCAAAACTATTGCCGATATCCGTGTCGGCGACACGGTCACAACCGAAGCCGCGCCTTGCGATGCTCCCTTGCCAGGGTTCCGTGATGTCAAACCTGTGGTGTTTTCATCCTTGTACCCCGTCGATGCCGACCAGTATGAGGATTTGGCCAAGGCTCTCGAAAAACTTAAGCTCAATGATGCCGCGCTTATTTACGAAAAAGACAGCTCTGTTGCCCTTGGCTTTGGGTTTAAATGTGGGTTTTTGGGCCTTTTGCACCTCGAAGTTGTGCAAGAGCGCCTGGAACGCGAGTTTGACCTCAACATCATTTTAACCTCTCCTTCGGTGCAGTATCGCTTGACCAATAAAAAAGGACAGACCTATACCATCGAATCACCAGCTTCTTTTCCTGACCCTACGACCATCGAAACCGCCGAAGAACCCTTTATTAAAGCCACAGTCATCACCCCTACCGATTATTTGGGGGGCATTATGACCTTGTGCACTAACAAACGTGGTGTTCAGGAGAATATGACCTACCTCGATGAAAAGCGAGTGGAACTTCGCTACAATATGCCTCTGGCCGAAGTTTTGTTTGATTTTTATGACAAATTGAAATCGATCAGCAAAGGCTATGCTTCGTTCGACTATGAGCTGGCAGACTTTCAGGCCACAGACTTGGTTAAACTCGACATCATGATCAATGGTGAAATTGTGGATGCGTTGTCCATGCTTGTTTTTCGCGGTAATGCCTATGATCGAGCGCGGCGGGTTTGTGAAAAGCTCAAAGAAGAAATTCCAAGACAGCAATTTAAGATTCCCATTCAAGGCGCCATTGGAAATACCGTCATCGCACGTGAAACCGTCCAAGCCTTCCGCAAGGATGTTTTGGCTAAGTGTTATGGCGGTGACATTACCCGAAAGCGCAAGCTGTTAGAGAAGCAAAAAGAAGGCAAAAAACGCATGAAGATGGTGGGAAGTGTCGAACTTCCGCAGTCCGCCTTCCTTTCTGTTCTTAAGTCTACCGAAGACGACTAGCGCAAGCCAGGGGACGAGAGTTGCCCATACCACCAGGCAGCACTGGCTTTCAGGCGAGCCAACCAGGCGGTAGAAGCTTGAAAGTCCGGGTCAGGAAAAGACATGCTTAGGTGCACAAAGTGACGGGCTAAGCGCTCAACCTTGTCAGCTTGATAGGGTCCTGACAAAGCCTCTAAGAGTTCCCCAGTCAGAGTGCGCTCCTCAAGACGCCAAAGTTCAGATTCAGGCACTTTAAAGGGGGCGTTCCAGGTCAGGGGAACCGACAAAAGAGGAAGCTTGTGAACCCAGCCTTCGGTTGGTAAGGCTTCGAGTGAAAGGCTCGGGCTGGGACCCCAAAAAAAGGTTCGGTCGGCTTGTTCTGTTGATTTTTCTTGCAAAAGCTGGGCGTAACCCTGTAAAACACTGGTTGTTAGCCACCCCTGGGGTAAGACTCGAAAAGCCTCTTGCTTTCCCGTCCCAGGTATCTCACCCCCGCTAAGTCGGTTGGTCTGCACCCAAAAACGTTGAAGCGCAGGTGCCCCGCGAGCGTGAGTTTTTCCTGAAGGAAAGGCGAAATCGAGTCCTGTAAAAAAGACAGGCCCGCGAGTAATTCGCCACGCGATGTGGGCGGCGGCAATACCTACCGAACCTAAGGCCTCAAAAAGGGCAACTTGATCAAGGAGTCCGCTTTGTTCCCACTGTGAGAACAGGGGTAGGTCAGCGAAGCGGCCAGAATACCAAACAACAGGCCCCCCGCAGGCTCGTACCGCTGAAGGGTCGGCGGTTAAGTCGGCAAAAACGGGTAGACCGCTAGCCGCAAAACCGGCAAAGTCCAACAGATTATGGTGCCCCGCTTCAAGAACAACCGCCGCGTCGGGACGCAGACCGGCTTGTGCAAAACACCCTAGGGCCGTGTCGACAGCAAGAATTCGAAAACGAGCTCGGAGGTCAGACCTCGCCAGGGCTTTAAGAGCCGTTTCTAACGTTGGTCCCGCGCCGCAAACGAGGACCGGGTCTTGACCCCAGTCGGGCCACGGTGTTCTGGGAACGGCGATATGGGTGGCTAAATGCCGAAGCCAAAGACTACCGAAGGCCATTAAGGTAAGCCGATTTGACCAGGTTTGGGAGATTTGCTCGGCTAAACGGCGTTCTACGTCGCGATAGAGTTGAGGATTTAGCAACCAGCCGCCAGTGAGCGGAACAAGAACAACCCTGCGTACGTGGTGCCAAGGAAAGCTCTTCTGAAAATCGTTCCAGGATTCAGGGCTAAAATCTAAAGAAAAAAGGCGGGGGTGGACAGGCCAAAAAGGTTGACTGAGTGACCTAAGTTCTGGATCAGCTTCGAGCAGTAAGACGTAGGAATTCTCGGGGAGAGTACTCAAAAGAAAAGACAAACCCCAGCCCCTAAGGGGCGAGGGGATGACGATTAAAGTCTGGGCGGTAAACTTTTGGCGTTGTAAGCGACTGAGGGCTTCAGCCTCGGGCTGATCTGAAACCAGCCGTCGGCCCTGCCACGAAAGAGGAAAATTTTCGGCCGTAAAATGACCTTTTAGCGCAAGTGCGAAATTGCCGCGTCGAAATCATCCTTAAAAAGTGGAGTCTTGAGGAGATTTCGTTCAAGAGCTTGACTACGATCACGCTCAGCCAGTTGGGTCAAGTCGCTAGCCGAAAGAGGTGTAGGCTCGGCAGGTGTCGCCGGTTTTGCTACAGCTTTGCCCGGGGTTGTTGCGGGTTTCGTGGGAGCCGGGGCTTCACGAATATCATCGACTTTAAAAACGAGAACCGATGGTGTGGACAGCACCGGTTCACTAACTTGGCCCTTCGCTAGGGTAAAAGCTTTTTTGAAAAAGCTGGGGTTGGCGGCCAAACTTTGGAAGGCCGGGTTGTTGCTAGCCTTGGTCAAGACCGGGAAAAGGCGAAGGTTATCAAAGTTAAGCGAAACAAAGCCTGTTGTTTCAACTTTCTTGTTGATACTTTTGGCGGCATCGGTGAAATTCTTTTGTGCCGCAGTGACAAAGGTTTTGGCTTGCTTCATTAAGTAGTCTTCTAAGACGCCACGGTCGTTATTTTCGATGTAGTTTCGAACATCGGTCATGGTTGAATCCGCTGTCCAGTCAGGGTCCGAAGCGGGAGCAATGACCTTATAGAAGACCCATTGCTTACCGTCTTGGAATACCGGCGAAATTTGGCCCTTACCTAAGGCGAAGATCTGGTCCAACTCTTTTTTGGGGATTTGATTAAGAAGTTCGTGATATTCCAGGGTATTAAGCGCACCACCAGACTGAGCCAAAGCATCTTTTGAATACATCTTGGCTAAATCGTCAAAGGATTTTGCACCTTTTAAGGCCTGATCGCGAACTTGCTCTGCATCCCCCTGCGAGGACAACGTAATTTTGCTGAGGTTGATAGAGCGGAAAAGCTGTTGGTGAGCTTTCGCGTAGGCGGTTACTTCGGAAGCGGGAAAGTCTTTGGCGTTAAAAACAACAAACGAAAACTTTCGCTGGGGGTAAACCATGGACTGAACAAATGAGGTTAACTGCTGTGGAAGCATAGCTCCCTGGATTTGGTCACCCGCATACGTTTGAATCAGAAGTTGTGTCGCTGCATCTTTGCGGTAGCGCATCATGTCGTCAGCCGCCGTTGCGCGGTAAAGTTCAGTACTAAAATGCCCGTCTTTTTGAAAGGCCGGGTAGTTGACAAGAGCTTTATCAACGGCTCCATCGGTGACAACGATACCCGCTTTATCAGCTTGGTCTTTTAAGGCAATTCTCTGCGCGGCCTGTTCAAACGCTTGGCGCCAAACAAGCTGACGTTCCAAATTCACATTTGTGTTTTTAAATTGTTCATAGTAGCGACTGTACTGTTCAACCTGCTGGGCAAAGTAGTTGCCTGGCAGATAATCGATCGCAATGCCGTCATAGTAGCCAAAGGTTACATTGGAACTCCCTGCAATGCGGGAAACCACGGGCGCTCCGATAAAGGTAACGACAATGATCACCAAAATGATTGCCGAAAATAGGGTAATGGCATTCATCGATGATTTTTCCTTAGGGGGCTTTCCCGTAGGTAGGTTCACCGTGTTGGTAGGCTTCGAAGGCATGGTTTGTCCTTGGTCGAGAATTTGTGTAAAAATAGCACGGAGCCAAAGCCATGTCAACGAATCCAGTTTCTCGCTCTCCCTTAGAACGTCTTATGGACAAAGCTGTGCGTTTGGCAGTGTCAGGTCGCACCGAAGAGGCCGAGCTTTTGTATGCACAGGTCCGCGAAACCGAGGTTGAGAACCCTTTGGTTGTGAACCCAGCAGACCTGTACCAGGTGGCACGAGCCTGGGTCAATTCCGGAATTTTGTGGGATCGGCAAGGTCTTCACGAACAAGCAATGGCGGCGTGGCAGAAAGTTCTTCCCTGGGGTAAGCTTTCTGACTCAAGCTTGATGCAAGGGGCAGTTTTTAAAGCCGCCGAATATTTGGCGTTGCGAAGTCCTCCTGGGCACCGCGCTGAGGTGCTTTTGCCTTATGTCCGTAAGGCCTTAGAAGCTTCTGAGTCGTCACGTCACCTCCCGCTGTGGGACCTTTTTGCCGGTGCTCCTGAAAAACCCCTTGGTGAAGCCCCGCCGGGCGAAAGTGGTCTTACCGCAAAAGTACCTCAATTGGCTCGCTGGTCACGACTTTTTTTTGCTGAAAAGAAAAATCCTTTACCATTTAACCCGACGACAACCGATTTAGCAGACTTTGCCGTCTTTTATGAAACCCTTGCCCCTTCGTTACGTGAGTTTTTATGGAATCGAGAGCCGCTGAAAGCTTGGTGCCAGGCTCTCTTGGGCTCTTCTTTCGCACCTAAGCCCGCTTCCCAGCAAGAACTTGCTTTGGTACCTTCTGCAACGGTACCTTCCGCAACCCCAAAGCAAGCTCGACAATTCTCCAGTCAAGAGGTGATACCACCTGAAATACCGTTTAGTAGTGTGCGTGCCCTTGCTCCGTTTCAAGAGGGTTGGACATGGGTACACGAGGATGGCACCGCCGTTTGGAAGACTCCTTTACAACAGCACGTGTGCCCTGGGACGTTTCATGTTTTGCGGGCCGTTTTTGCCGATGGTGTCTGGTCTGCCCAAGGAGAAGCCCAAAAAAGTGGCCCGTTCGCTTGGTACCGCTTACGGCAAACGGGTCAATCCTCTTGGGATGGTGCACCGCCTCAGGAGGCTCCCGTACCGGTTTGGGCGGGTCTTGCCAGTGGTAAACAAGGGGTTTGGTCTTGGACCTTGGAGGGGGATATCTGGTTTTGGCATCACCGAGAGGCCTTGCCCCGCCGTCTTGGAGCCCTTGATTCGGGCCGTTGGACACAGGGGACCTGGTCTGAGGAGTGGGGTTTGGTGCTGGGTGGGCAGGATGGCCGGTTGGCTCGCTGGTTAGATTCAGACCCTGGCGTTGGTGTGGGCTCGACTTCTAGTTTAGAGTCTGGCACGGTCAAAGCTCATCGGAGTGCAGTGTCAGTGGTTTTAGCGGCCTCAGACCATTTAATTAGCGTCAGCGAAGACGGACAACTTTTACACTGGAAGGCAAACAGGGGCTGGCAGTCACTACACGAGAGGCTCCTTACCAAGGTGACTTTAGGGGCAGTATCAGGAAAGAAAATTGTCTTGGCTGGCCCCGAGAGCTGCGAAGTTGGCGACCTAGAAAGAGCGCAATGGACAAGTCAGACCGTCAACAACCCTACGGCAGTAGCCTTGAGAGCCGACGGTGTTGTTCTCGTTGGGGAAGCGCGAGGTTGTGTTGTGGCGGAGCAGCGGCTTTGGGGATGGAGTGATTGGCCCGTTGTTTTGCAAGATCATGGCAAGCAACGCGAATGGGCAGCTGGGGGCTTAGATGGTAGTATTCGTATCGTCACTTGGGGCAAAACACCACGTTTGAAGGCTTGGGGAGCTGAACCAGTTTGGGGGTGGAAAGCTTGGGGAAAAGGTGTCGTCGCTTTTTCGCCGTTCCAGTTAAGCTTAGAACGCTCTGGCCAACGAAGGTTGTTGCTAGAAGTCGGGGCGGCGTTGACAGCCTGGGCCGTCTGGAAGGGCTGGTTGGTCGTAAGCGATTGGGCTGGAAAGGTTTTTGCATTTTCTGAAGACAGCTTGGCTGATGCTTGGCAGGTAACCTTGCCCGAAGTCCCGGTAGCCCTGTCAGGTGCAGGCGACGTCCTGCAGGTGGCGACACGGGCGGGTAGTTTTTATCAGGTCGAGATGACTTCTGGCGAAGCAATACGACTGTATAATTGGGGAAAAGGGCCAGTGTCGGGGGTCAGCTGGACCGAATCCTGGGTGGCTGTCTGGGGACCCCGAGGCTTACCCTGCTTAGTTCTTGACGCAAAAACGGGTAGAGCGGTTACGGAATTTGAACCTACTCGTGGTGTTGCCGCGGTATTTTGGGGGGACGAGCGGCTTTGGCTCGCCGAAGGCAATGGTAGACTTGCTGTCTGGGATGTCGAAAACGCTACACGCCTTCAAACGCTTTGGGAACAGGGCGATGTCGTCAGAGGCTTTGTCGGTGGCACAAGGAACATCGGTGTGTTAACCAAAGGCAAGCGACCGGGCTTGGTTGCTCGTGGGGGAATTTCTGAATTTCAATGGCTAGGTAACCATAAACGTCCGCTGACGATGATGACGATGACTCCGGAGGGCGATGAGTTGTGGACCGCTGGAGAAGACCAAGGAATTCGACGCTGGAGGCTTCCCGACGGCGAACCCCTGGGCAAAATCGACGTTCCCGGCATTGTTGAGTATCTGGCCTTTCCCCAGGAGGATGGCGCTGAGGGCCTCCGATTTGTGACCTACTGCCGGGGCGGAACGGTTATTGTAGGGTCGGATCAAGCGGAAATACGACAGTAATCAGCAATAGCTGGTCTTCGAGTTCAGCGCTGATGATACCACCGGTCTCTAAACGGATTTTTGCGTAGCCGAGCATCGATTTACCGCCGGGATCTGATAGAGAGGCTAAAACCTTTTTCTTAAAGGCCTCACGGGGATCAGGATCTCCGTAGACCAGTTCAATCTCGTTCTGAATCGCTTTCAAGGTAGCCTGAGCGTTTCCTTGAACATAGTTGCGAACTTCAAGAACAATTTCGTCATCCGACTTTTGCAAAATAATTTGAAAGTCGGTGTCTTGGGGAGAGTACTTATACGCGTTCTCGATGAGTTCGGAGCTGGCAGTCGCCAGCTTCTCGGCGTACAGTTGATAATCCTTTTTGTCTTTGTAGATCCCCAGGATTAAGTCGCCGAGGTATTTACGCGTTGCGGAAACAAATTCCCATTCCTTAAAAATAAAAGCGTTGAGCAAGCAATCGGGCTTTTGAAGTCGTGGCAAGTCAGTCTCCTTGCCTTATATTCTAAGGTGTACCCAGCATCTTTTGAAAGAGTTTTTCGGCTTCAACGCGCAAAACTTTGGGGTAAGCACCTGTATAGAGCTTTTCGACCAAGTTCCCAAGTTCCGGTGGAGCCTCTGGTCCGCTGACTTCCCAAAGGTGTTGGGCGGCTTCGAGCAAGGTTTTAGCCAACACGGCGTCTTCGGGACGGTTTTGTTGCAGTTGAATAAACAATTGGGTAACTCGGCCATCAGGGTCTAAGCCCGAGTGAGCTAAGGCAAGTAGACCTTCGTCTTGAACCATGGGCTCATATTCCCGTTGAAGCAACGAATAAAGCACTTTTTTATCTTCGGGTTCGGCCGTCCTGGCCAAAAGTTGGTAGGCACGAAGACGAAGGTCAGGCCAGTTATTCTGAATACGTCCTTGATCGAGGTTGACATCAGAAACGCCAGCGCGAGCAATTTGAAGAAGTATGACATTGACGAAGGGCCAGCGAGCCCGAAGATCGCCTCGCGATGCCTGCCTTTCTAGGGTGGTGAGGACAGAATTCTGAGCACTTCTTGTCCCATGCGCTAAAAGCGCTTCAAACACTTGGTAGCTGGGGTCAGCTTTCCAAACTCTGAGTAGCGAGGCATAAGACGCCGGACGATGCGAAGAACCGGAATGCTCTGGATCGGATCCCGGTTGGCTCCAGCTCAGATAAGGTGGGGCTCGGTGTGTAAGGGTCCTTAACTGCCAGTCTGCGCCTACCCATACCAGGGTGCCATCGCTGGTCAAAAGTGGTGCGGTACCGCCATAGGGGTCTGGCCAAAATGCCAAAAGCCGCGAACCACGAGCCAAGAGTAAGCCACGCTCGGTATAGATATACAGTCCCCCCCGGTTGTCGAGAATTGGCCCCGCTTCACCCTTCGAAGGAAGATTGAGCGTGCCTCTTACGGAACCGTCAGCATCGAGGGTTAGAACCCTTTTTGCTTCAAGAACTACCGGCCCGTCGTCGGCTCCTAGGGTGAGTCCCAGAATGGGGTCTGAAGCTTCTACCTGACGATACTTCCCAGTGGCTGGGTTGAACACACTGAGGCCGTTGGGACCGCCAGACCAAAGGATTCCCTGCTGGTCTTGGACCAAAAACCAACCTTGAGGAGAAGACGGAACTTTCTTATCGGGGTCAAGACCACCCCAGCGGGTCAAACTGCCGTCGATACGGACCAGGATTAAGCTGTGGGGAGTACGAATCCAAAACCCTTCTTCGGGGTCATACAAGGCTGCCAGGGGTTGAGAGCCCAACGGAACGTCAATCTTAAAGCTCGCTTTAGGCGACCAGACGGCAACCCAGCCGTCGCGCCAGCCAAGCAACCAGCGTCCTGCGTCACCGGCAACGGGCGAAAAGGCGGGCGTTGACGGCCGTGACGTCTGTGCCAAAACGGTAATCCGTTTGGCGTCTAACTCGAGGGCTGTAACTTTTCCTGACAGCAGGGGAATCACGCATATTCCGTCTTTTCCTAGCGAGACCCAACCGGCAAACCGCTCGTAGGGTGTCCAGCTAGCGATCTTTTTGCCCTGGGCGTCCAGGTAGGTTAAAGTCTCGTCTTCACAGGGAATTAATAAGCCTGTACCAACCTGGGTTGCCCCACCGACAAGACGGCCCGCCAAGGGAATGCTTAGCCCGTGCGCCGTTAGGGTTGTTGGGGTTGGCAGTGCAAGAAAAAACACCGGTACGAGGACATTTATAAGTAGAGCACTGAGTGCTGGGCTGGCTCTACGTCGTAAAGAAATTCTATCCCTCATACACAAGCCTCACGGCGGCTTCAATGTGTGTCGTCTGAGGGTAAAAATCAAACGCATGAGCATCCTTAAGCCGGTAGCCGTGAGCAAGAAAGTACCCTGTATCACGGGCTAAAGTGTCAGGATTGCAAGAAACATAAACTAATTGTCGCGGTCGTCGTTTGACAAGGGCCTCACGGACGACCGGGGATAACCCTGTACGGGGTGGGTCAACTACAACATCAAGCAGTTGTTTTCCCGAGTGGGCTAGCCAATTTTCGACTCGGATGGCATGAAACTCGTGCAAAGGTCCAACAACATTCAAACGGGCTAAGGCTAGAGCCGAGGTGTTTTCTTCTACACCAATGACTCGATCAAAATGATCTGCCAAAAAAGCGCCAAAAAGACCTGCCCCACAATACAAATCGGCAACAGTACCACCTGTGTCCTTTGGGGTAAATGACGAAACGACGTAGTCAATGAGCTTGGGAAGCAAATCAAGATTGCTTTGAAAAAAGCCAGATAGTGATAACGTAAGGCGTTTACCCCTGACGTTGACCGTAGCGGATTTATCGTGGCCCTCTAGGCGCCAACCCTCGCTCGCTACGGCATTCCAACGACCATCAGGAAGCTGTGCTAGGCTTTCACGGACCTCATCGCTGGGGGGCTGAGCTAACAGCGGCAAAAGTTCCTTATCAACAATGGGACAATCTGCTACAGGCACCACCCGGTGAGAAGCTCGGGCTTTAAAACCGGTGAGGTTGCCTTCTTTATGTAGCTGAATCCTCGACCGATAATGCCAAGGCTCTCCAGACGAAAAGCCGAGATTTTCTAAGTCAACCTTGGCCAAACGACGAAAAGCCTCGCGAACCAAAGAGGCTTTCAGCTGATGCTGAGCCTCAATGGTGGCATACATAAAATCACAGCCCCCACACAGATCATAGTGGAGGCAGGCCGGCTTGACTCGTAAGGGTGATGACTCAAGGATATCTTGGACGGAGCCCCAAAGCACACCGCGCACTTTTTGTTCTACGCGGAAGGCAATTTTTTCACCAGGCAGAACCTCGGGAACAAAAACTACGCCTGATGGGGTGCGCAGAAGTCCTGCACCACCCGAGACGATTTTTTCAACCGTTCCTTGTAAAACCTCAGAGTTTGGGTGAGAAATGGCTGAACTCCATGGTGAAGGTGCCGCGACCTTGCGTCATACTTCGTAGTCCGGTGGTGAACCCGAACATTTTTATAAGAGGAACCTCGGCATTCACCGCCTCACGACCAGGGTGACTGTCCATCGAAAGCACGATCCCACCTTTTTGCGTGAGATGGTTTATGACTTCTCCCACAAAATCATGCGGGGTAAGTACCACAACTTTCATAACAGGCTCCATTTGAACGGGAGACGCTTGTCGGGCCGCGTTATCAAAACCCAGGGAACCCGCCGCCTCAAACGCTAACTCTGAAGCTGTGAGCTCATCATAGCGTGCGGAGATTAACGTGACTTTGACATCGATGAGCGGATAACCGAACAAGACACCGGAGCTGAAGGCGGCTTGCACCCCCCGAGAAACAGCTTCTTGATAGACCTCAGGCAACACGGATTTTGAAACCTTCGAGGTAAAGCTATTGCCTTCGCCTCGGGAGGCCGGTTCTACTGCGAGAGTAATTTGGGCCCGGTGTTCTTTTCCCGCCAAGGTTCGCTCGTAAATTTCTTCATGACTAACCGGGGCAGTTACTGTTTCACGGTACGAAACTTGGGGGTTCCCCACGCGGGCTTCCACGCGGAATTCCTTCGTAATACGAGTTACCAGAACATCAAGGTGAAGTTCTCCCATCCCAGAAATCAGAGTCTGACCGGTTTCTTTGTTTTCTTTGACCAAAAAAGTTGGGTCTTCGA
>JAJXWL010000156.1 GCA_021781625.1 bacterium | reverse complement strand
GCATGCGCGTGGTCGCAACCGATTTTTACCCTCCTACTCTGGTTCCTTACAGGACATAGTTTTGGATTGGCCTTGACGAATTTTGTGGCAGTCCTCGTGATTGCCTGCCCCTGTGCTTTAGGTTTAGCGACCCCAACAGCTATTATGGTAGCCTCAGGCAAAGGTGCTGAACTGGGAATTTTTTTTAAGAACGGCGAAGCCCTCGAGAACCTCAATCGAATAAAAACTATCCTCTGGGACAAAACCGGAACTTTAACCAAGGGAAAACCTGAAGTTACCCAAACTTGGTTAGCACCAGGTTATGATTTAACCACATTTCTCTTGGATGCTGCCAGTGTCGAACAGTCCTCTGAACATCCTTTAGCGTCTGCCATTCTCCAGTACACGGAACAACGGGGGATAAAACCAGAGGCTGTAGTTCAGTTTAGCTCTACCCCGGGACGCGGAGTCCAGGCCCTTCGCGGTCCAGCCAGAATACTCGTAGGAAACAGAGAATATATCCGATCGCTAGGGGTTGACCTCTCAAACGAACCAACAGCTCAAGGGACGACGCTCTATGTCGCCCGCGATAACCACCTGGAAGGAGTTTTCTTCCTTGAAGACACTTTGCGAGAGACGTCTCGGGAAGCCCTCGATGCTTTAAAAAATCAAGGATTCAAGCTAGGCATCGTGACAGGTGACTCCCAAGCCACAGCTGAGCACATCGCACAACAGCTAGGTGTAACTGATATCGAAGCCGAAGTGTTGCCAGGTGAGAAAGCGCAAGTTGTGAAAAAGCTACAACAAAAAGGAGCCACCGCGTTTATTGGAGATGGTATCAACGATGCGCCCGCCCTGGCTCAGGCCGATGTGGGCCTGGCGATTGGTGCCGGCGCAGATGTCGCGCTTGAATCCGCAGGTATCGTTCTCGTGAAAGCAGACCCGAGAGGGGTTGTCGAGGCCATAGCCTTGAGTCAAAAAACTCTCCAGATTATTCGGCAAAATCTTTTTTGGGCTTTTGGGTACAATGTCGTAGGAATTCCACTCGCAGCAGGACTCTTAACCCTTTGGGGAGGTCCTACTCTCAACCCCATGATTGCCGCTTTAGCCATGTCACTGAGTTCCGTCTCGGTGGTGACTAACGCTCTCAGATTAAAATTCTTTCGGTCACGATTTCATAAGGAGGCTACGATGAAAAAAATTATTACGATTGAGGGCATGACCTGTGGGCACTGTGTTGCTCGGGTAAACAAAGCTCTTTCGGGGGTAAAAGGGCTTTCAGGGGTACAAGTCGAACTTTCTGGCCGTGCTCAAGCCGAGACAGAAGCTCAAGCTGACCAAAAAAAGCTTGACGTCCTCTTGAAAAGTGCGGTGGAAGATGCCGGCTACGCGGTGACACAAGTCCAAACCTTGGCCAACTGATGGATACCCCCCACTGCTCTTCTTGCGAGATAACCATTCGTCCCACGCCTTTGAAAGAAGATATGTTACTTCGGTTAAAGAGAATTGAAGGACAAATACGCGGGGTTGCGCAAATGATTGAACGAGACTCTTACTGTGATCATGTTTTGCATCAAGTGGCAGCAGCTCGTTCAGCTTTGGAATCTGTAGGGAAACTCGTTTTGGAGTATCACCTTAAAAGTTGTGTTGTGGATCGAATTCGTAAAGATGACCCAGCTATTGTGGAAGAATTGTTGGGAACCATAAAAACTTTGTTAAGGTAAACTTCTTACAAAGTAAGCAGCTTATAAAGATAAAAGGCCCGCGTACGGGCCTTTTACTCAGGGCGCGCCAAAAATCTAGGCGCGTCGCATTAGTCGCGTGCGATCAATAAAGTCTTGGTATCCAGCACCAAGGGCAATTTCTTGGGTTGGTTACCATGATCTTTCACCAGTTCAAGATGAACTTTTCCATCGGCTAAGGCGCGAAGGTTGATCATGACCGCAAAAGTGTCTTGAAAAGGTTGGAGCAAGGCGGGAATATCCGCTCCAGCTTGTGTTCCTTCATCGGGAAGCGAGACGCTGAACCAAAGTTCAAGCTGCTGGTCTTTAGCAAAGGCCGCAAAAGCTTCCAAGTCACTGACCTTAGCATGAGCAAAGTCATACTCATCCACAATCACGGTTTCGGCCGCAAAAGCTTTGTCGGCAAGCCGGGCTTTGACGCTGTCAAAAATGTGCGCGAGTGTGCAAGACTTGGGATCAAAGTTCATAATCATCCGATGGCGAATGATTTCATCATGAACTTGCATGGCCCCTTCTAAGCTCTTCACCTTAGAAATTTCGGTAAAGATTTCTTCGTAATATTCTAGGATATGGTCCGTTCGCGTCGAAAACGTGACGTGAATGACACCTTTACCCTGAAGCAGTTTATCGGTGGCTAAATGGACCAAGGCCGAGGTTTTCCCTACTCCATGGCGAGCTGATATCACCCCTAAGTTACCTTTTCCTACACCGCCATGGGTCGAGCCGTCAAGAATTCGCAGAGGACTCTGCTTGACCAGTTCTGTTTTTACCATCTGTGTCTCCTTCTTACTTCTGCTGAGCCTTGCGCTTTTCTTCGTATTCTTTTCGCAGTTGTTCCGCTACACTGTTGGGAACGCGGGCATACTTGAGGAATTCCATGGTGAACTCAGATTTCCCTTGGGACATCGATCGAAGAACTGTGGAATAGCCAAACATTTCAGAAAGAGGCACTTCAGCTTCGATGCGACAAAATTGACCGTCTTCGGTAGAAGAGAGAATGACACCACGACGTTGGTTGATAGACCCGAACATATTCCCCTGGAATTCTGTGGGGCCTTCCAAAACCACCTTCATGATCGGTTCGAGAATAACCGGTTTGGCCTTCATGTACACTTCACGGAAGGCACCAATAGCTGCCGCCTGGAACGCCATATCAGAAGAGTCGACAGGGTGAGACTGTCCGTCGTTGATCGTGACGCGAACACCCACGATGGGGAAGCCAATCAAGGTTCCTTTTTTCACGGCCTCTTGGAAGCCTTTATCACAAGAGGGAATATATTCGTTAGGAATTACACCGCCCTTAATCATGTCGACAAACTCATAATCCTTTTCTTCAAAGGGTTCAATGAAGCCTGCCACACGACCGTACTGACCAGAACCACCCGTCTGCTTTTTATGCGTATAGTTGAACTCAGCTTTCTCTGAAATGGCCTCGCGGTAGGCAACTTGGGGCATACCAGTTTTCACTTCAGCTTTATATTCCCGCTTCATTCGTTCGATATAAACTTCCAAGTGAAGTTCGCCCATACCTTGAATAATCGTCTGATTGGATTCCGGGTCAACGAATGTCCTAAAGGTCGGGTCTTCTTTCGTAAAGCGGTTTAAGGCTTTGGCCATATTGTCCCCAGACTTTTTGTCAATGGGTTCAATTGCCAACGAAATAACTGGTGCGGGAACAAACATTGAGGTCATGGTCAACGACAACGAATCATCCACGAACGTATCACCTGAGGCACAATCGATACCGAAAAGCGCACAAATATCACCGGATCCCGCTTCATCGATATCTTCCATGTGGTTAGAGTGCATTTTAACCAAGCGGCCGATTTTAAACCGTCTTTGGCTTCGCATATTCCGAAGTTCCATGCCTTTCTTAATCATGCCCTGATAAATCCGGACATAAGTCAACTGTCCGTACTGTCCATCATCAAGCTTAAAGGCAAGAGCCACGGTTGGCTCCTTATCTTCAACTTTCAACAGAACTTTTTCTTCATTCTTGCGGGTATCCAAACCGTAGTTTGGTTTTTCGCTGGGGGACGGCAAATAATCCGAAACACCGTCCAACAAAACCTGAACACCCTTATTTTTGTATGCCGAACCGACAAATACTGGGGTCAAATCCCGAGATATTGTGGCTTTCCGAATGGTAGCCTTGACCAACTCCAAAGGAGGTTCTTTCCCTTCGAGGTGCATTTCCATCAGGGTGTCATCAAACATCGACAATTCTTCTAAGAGAATTTCGCGATATTTTTTTGCTTCTTCGATTTTATCTGCGGGAATGGGACGATGTTGGACATCTAAGCCGTCTTCCCCTTCAAAAAACACCGCATCCATATTTACAAGGTCCACAAGTCCTTCGAACTTGTCTTCAAGACCAATGGGCAGAGTCACAAAAACAGCATTATGACCAAGCTTCTCTTTGAGTTGTTCTTTAACACGGTAAGGATTAGCACCGGTACGGTCTGCTTTGTTAATAAAAGCGAGCCGAGGAACATCATACCGCTTCATCTGGCGGTCTACAGTAATAGACTGAGATTGCACACCAGCTACTGAACAAAGAACCAGGATAGCGCCGTCAAGAACGCGCAGAGAGCGTTCTACTTCGATGGTAAAGTCGACGTGGCCTGGGGTATCAATAATATTAATATACTTATCAGCCCACTGTACGCTGGTGGCGGCAGATTGAATGGTAATACCACGCTCACGCTCCAGCTCCATCGAGTCCATCGTGGCCCCGACTCCGTCTTTCCCCTTTACTTCGTGGATGGCATGAATCCGTCCGCAGTAAAACAAAATGCGTTCGGTCAGGGTTGTTTTGCCCGAGTCAATGTGGGCGCTGATACCGATGTTGCGCATCTTATCAATGGCAATCTTCATGAAAAAACCTCTCTGTCGGATCCTTGAGAATCGTTATCAAAAATGTTCGACCATTATAAGGATTACCCCCTTCTTGGACAAGGGAGCCCTAACGACTGACAGGGGAAATCCTAAAAAAAACGATGAGAAAACGGTTAAGGCTGAACCACAGGAATCAATTTTAACCTATCCCAGGGTTTGGGAGCTCTAAAAAAGTCTTTTTGAACGGTAATTTCTGCGGTGACGGGAGCTGTTGTAGTCAACAATTTCAGTTCACCTAAATCTTTATCATCCTTGGGATCTCTAAAGGAAAAGACTTCACCAGCTTCTAACTTTAAAGAGGGTAAAAGCCAAATCGTAACTTGTTTATCCCCAAGTATACTGACAATCATTCCGTCATAGACCTTATTATTCACATTCACAAGGGCTGCCCAGCCTGCATTATACTCCGCGATGACTTTTTCCTGATTAGTCAGCTGGCCTTGTAACTGAGCCACTTGAGCTTTCTGAGCAGCAATTTCTGCGTCTTTAGCTGCCAGAACCTGCGCCGTAGAGGCAAGTAGGCGTTCATAACCCTGAAAAGTTTCCGCTTGGAGGACGTCTAAAGATCGTAAAATTCCAGGAACACTATTTTCAAAGGGAATATTTTTGAGAATTGCCATCAAACGGTGCAACTGGGCAACTTCATTACCTTGCGCTACCCGTTGAGTAGGCAGT